>JAKLPW010000352.1 GCA_022013675.1 Anaerolineae bacterium
GATGAATAGTCTGAAGATCAACCTAACACAGATCAGAGAGAGAATCGCAACCGCAGCGACGAGGGCAGGCCGCTCTCCCGACGACATCACTCTCGTCGCCGTAGGCAAAACCCATCCGGCAGATGCCATTGCGGCTGCCTACCATGAGGGCCTGCGCCACTTCGGGGAGAACCGCGTAGAGGAAGCCAGAACCAAGATTCCCCAGGTGCACGAACTTCTGGCGCAGGCAGGCCTGAGCCCACAACCCAGTTGGCACATGGTCGGTCATGTGCAAAGCCGCAAGGCAAGCACCGCTTATGACCTTTTCGACATGCTACACTCCCTGGATAGCGTGAAGCTAGCCCGCAAGTTAAGCCGGCATCGCCAGGAATCCTCACGGCTAATGCCCGTCTTACTAGAGATGAACGTTTCTGGTGAGGAGAGCAAGCACGGATTTCGCACCGACGAGGACGATCCAACTCAATGGGAAGCACTCCTGGCCTCCGTGTCGGAGATACTCAGTTTGCCCGGGATCGAGGTTCAAGGCCTGATGACCATGGCTCCCGTCGTTGCCGACCCCGAGCAGGCACGCCCCTTCTTTGCTCGCTTGCGGGCCCTGCGCGAGGAGCTAGCCAAACAATTCCCGAAATGCTCCTGGAAGCACCTCTCCATGGGAATGACCGATGATTTCGAGGTCGCAGTGGAGGAGGGAGCAACCATTTTGCGCATCGGCAGGGCCATCTTTGGCTCTCGTCAGCGCTAGCAGAGATGTGCGCACCGCAAAAGCTCGTGACAACGGAGTCAGAGCTGATCCAGGCACGAATCGCCTACAAGTGACGGCTTGCGTTGTTAATGTTAATCACACAGAAGGAGAAGATATAAATGAGCGCACTTCGAGACACCACTGTTGCTTTCATCGGCACCGGCACCATGGCCGAAGCCATGATCCAAGGCATTCTGTCTAAGGAGTTGATCACCCCTGACAAAATCACAGGGAGCGACCCTAGATCCGAACGGGGAGAGGAACTGAGCGCACGCTACGGCATCCAGACCACTACCGACAATACCGTAGCCGCGGCCACAGGCAACATTATTGTCTTGTCAGTCAAGCCCCAGGTTCTTCCGAGAGTACTAGTGGGACTAGCCGGTCACGTACGCCCCGATGCGCTGATCCTATCTATCGTGGCAGGGGCCAAGATAGCTACAATCAGCAACAAGCTGAATCACCACAACATCGTCCGCGTCATGCCCAATACTCCCGCCCAAATCGGCCAGGGGATGTCCGTTTGGACAGCCACGTCTGAGACGAGTGAAGTGCAGAGGGAACAGGCTCAGGCGATCCTGGAAGCCTTGGGAGAAGAGATCTTTGTAGCTGATGAGGACTATCTGGACATGGCCACTGCTCTCAGTGGCACCGGACCTGCCTACGTCTTCCTATTCATGGAAGCTCTCATAGATGCCGGAGTCCATATGGGGTTTTCCCGCCGCATCGCGCAGAAGCTCGTGCTCAAGACCGTCGAAGGGTCGGTTAGCTTCGCACGTGAGTCCAAGCTTCATCCGGCGCAGCTCCGCGACATGGTAACCTCACCGGGAGGCACATCAGCAGAAGCAATATATCAGCTTGAGAAAGGTGGCCTGCGCACTGTACTGTCCAGAGCTGTCTGGGCGGCATATCAGAAGTCCAAATACCTGGGGGGTCTTAGCAAGGAATGAGTTGGCTAGCAAGCTTTGTGAGTCTACTGTTTTGGGCACTGAAGTTGGCAATCCTGATACGGGTACTGCTGTCATGGATCCGACCCAATCCTTACAATCCTTTCGTCCAGGCTATCTATCAGATCACGGAGCTTATCATGGGGCCACTGCGCCGCATCATTCCTCCTCTCGGAATGATAGACATCACTCCCATGGTGGCTCTGATCATCCTGCAAATCATCCAAGAAATAGTGCTGAGTGCTATCCGCAGCTTATACTTCTAGGATTCACTGGTAGTCAGACAGAAGGTCTTCAGTTCCATGCCTTTTCGACTCGAGGAGAACGAGGAAGGGTGTATTTTCAAGGTTCGCGTGGTGCCCCGCGCCAGCGCTAACCGGGTTAGCGGCGCCTACGGCGATGCCATAAAGATATGCGTTACGGCTTCCCCTGTGCAAGGCGCTGCCAACAAGGCCCTGCTCAAATTTCTGGCTCACCAACTGGGTGTGAGAAGCTACGACATCGAGATCCTCGCCGGTCATTCATCCCGCACCAAGCGTATTCGCGTCTCCGGCATCACGACAGAGAAAATCAGGTCCAGCCTTCTGCCATGAACACAACGATCCCACTGTGGCACTTCATTCTCGCTACCCCTACCGGCCTCCTGGACGCCATGGCTGCCAAGCAGGGGTCTGCTCTGTTGCCTGACTGAGCGTCAAGTTCGTAACCCCAGAACCATCCATAGCCGTGACCACGACGTCCCAACCACCGTCTTGGTTCGAGTAGTACGCGATGTGAGAGCCATCCGGCGCCCAGGTCGGCCCATGATCACTACTTCGGGGGGCCTCCGTCAGGTTTATCGGATCAGACCCATCTGCCAGCATGACGTAGATCTCCATGTTCCCATCGCGATAGCTCTCGAAGGCTATCATAGAACCGTCTGGTGACCAGACGGGAGCGAAATCAGTGGCTTCTTCCTCCGTCAACCGCAGCGGATCGGTGCCATCGGCCTTCATCACGTAGATCTCCCAGTTGCCATCACGCTTGGAGACGAAGGCGATGCGACTGCCATCCGGCGACCAGACCGGCGCATAGTCAGAGGCATCGTCATATGTTAGACGCACCGGGTTCGCCCCATCTCTACCCATCAAGTATATCTCCCAATTGTCATCACGATAGGAAGAGAAAGCGATCATTGATCCGTCTGGAGACCACGACGGAGTGCCGTCCTCAGCAGGATGATTTGTCAGATTGACTTGCTGGTTGCCATCCGAGTTCATGACGTAGATCTCCCCGTTGCCGTCCCGGTCAGATTCAAAGAGGATTTCCCTCCCGTCTGGAGACCACGCAGGAACCGTGTCATTCGCATCGTTCGATGTCAACCGTTGCGGATCCGATCCATCGCTGCGCATGACCCAGATCTCCCACGTGTCCGCCGGATTCTCTTTAGCCATGTAGGCGATGTAGCTACGCATTGGAATCAGTGATACGGTGGGAGTAAGAGTTGGTTCAGGGGTTACAACAACAATACGAGTCGCAGTCTGCGTGCCCTCTACACTGGGGCCAGAGGCGACCCGGGTATCCCTCGAACGCCAGGTAACGGCGACCATGACGACCAGAGCAGCAGCCACTAACCAGAAAAAGACAGCCCCCCAGTGTATACGTCGGGGCCGCGGAACAGGCACCCTCCCCGTAGCCTTCCGTCTGTAACGGCGCACCTCCCGCACAACTCCCGTCACTTCCTTATAATCACGCAGCCAGAGCCAGAATAGCTCCATGGCAAACCTGTATGTGCTTGATCCCAATCGCTGCAGAATGCCTAGCGCGACCAGTTTCTCCAGGCTCTTCTCGATCTCCTCCGGCAAGATATGGATACGCTCCCGACGAAGCACATTGTATAGATCATCCACAGTGGCAACACCCTGACGGCCCTTCAATGCACCGAAGGCAGCTAGTGCCATCTTAGTGTCTGGTGTGCACACTTCCCATATCCGTCGGAATTCCTCCTGTCCCAGATCAACCACCTGCGCCGCCGTTGCCATCACGTCGTAGATACTAACCCACCCAGCAATAGCTCGCTGCTCGTACAACAGGTAACCAAAGAGCTGGGTGAAGTAGGGATGCCCTGAGGTAAACTGATGGACCTGACGCACAGCGTTGTAGTCATATGCCAGGCGATTGAGCGCTGGCCGAATCAGGAGATCCTCGGCCTCCGACTCGCCCAGGCACCCAATCTCCATGACTGATGCGCTGGCCAGCGCATCAGTCAGCAACTCCCTCCCAGGGGAACCCTCCACACAAAACAGAAGCCGCAAGCCATCATCAGCCAACGCCAGGAGCCTCTGGATAGCCTCGCGGACCACAGGATCACTCAGATGTGTAGTCTCCATCTCGTCACAGCAAACGAGTAGTCGCCGATCTCCCAGCGCTTCCACCAAGGCTGGCAGCACGGTGTCCGCCACACTACTCTCGGCCTCCTGGGTCATGCTCAGGTCTGACACTGCGACTCCCCAACGACTTTTCACCGCCTGCACGACTTGAGTCACTACACGCTTCAACAGATCCTGCGCGCTGTCTCCCTCGTGCGGCGTGAAGCTCACAACAACCGGAGCGTACAAGGCAAAGAAACGCACGGGAAGCTGGAGCAGCAGCGAAGTTTTTCCAATTCGCCGGGGCCCGGAGATCGCCAGCGTTCTTTCCCCCGCTCTCAGTCGATCCTCAATCCATGCGAAGACGTCTTCCCGATCGTAGAAACGATCGTCCTCACCTATGGGCCTATCAACGATGTATGGGTTCTTCTTTGCCCTCTCCATGTACCAGACCATCCCTATTCAGTGCTATCCAAGGCAGAACGTATGATTCGATCTCTTGGGCTTGCCACGAGTGAACTAGATAACCATCTTCTCCTCGGAAGCCAGCACGACACCCCGGGCAAACCGTTCGAACCCGAAGGGATTCTGTTCCTCTGACGCCTTACCCGTCATGAGATCAGCCAGCCGTCGCCCGCCATCGGGACTTCCCATAATACCATGCCCACTGTACCCCAGATTGAGGTATAGCCCTCCAACATCGGGGTGTTCCCCAATAACCGGTTTCTTGTCGAACGTATTGGTGTATTGCCCGGCGCTCAGATGGACACTCTCTCTCCTCAATCCTTCTGCGATATCCCACCAGAAAGGAGACAACCGGGCGACCTTCTCTAACACAAGCATCGGGAACATCCAATCGGTGGGAACTCGTTCCAAAGGCACTCCCGGATCCTCCGGATGGGCCCATCCCAACGCAGCTCCCCCCACCTCCGGTCGCCAATAAGCGCCGCTCTCCAGGTCAACGGTCATAGGTGCATCCTGGGGTATCAGCGCGTGGGGGGCCAGGATGGCTTTCTGCCTCCGGACAATCGACAATGGAAGTTCCACTCCCGCCATTCGAGCCACAATTCCGCCGAAGGGACCCGCTGCCACCACCACCCTCGGCGTGGAGATGCACCCCCGATTGGTCTCCACGGCTCTGACCCTATCCCCATCCACAACGATGTCCAGAGCTTCTGTGCTCAACAGAAAGCTAGCATCGCTCCCCCTGGCAAATCCGTAGGTCAATTCGTGCCCCGAGAGCCACCCATCTCTACCTCTAAAAGTTGCTGCCGTTACCCCAGGCCCCAGCCACGGGAATCGGCGACGGGCTTCGTCTCCGTCCAGGAACTCCACATCCTCCAGACCGATAACTTGCTGGTGGGCAACCTGGGCCTTCAGCTTCTCGGGTCCATTCGGAGCATCACTCAGAAACAGGTAGCCTTGCTGATGAATGCCGATATCAATGTCCGGTATCCCCACCACTTCGGCGAAGTTCTCGAAGACGGCGATGCTGGCCAGCATCATGGCCACGTTCTCCGGCTCACTGAATTGGGCGCGGAAACACTCTTCCGAAGCCGCCGTCGTCAGTGTTCCCAGACCTTTACGTCGCTCAAGGACAACGGTGTCCAGCCCAGCTTTCGACGCGGCGAAGGCTGTGGTAACCCCTACAATCCCTCCCCCGATCACAACCACATCGGCAACACCAGGGAAATCCTCCTCTACTGGAACGAGCATCCTCCCCATGGTTATACCTATTCCTCCTCGAATACCCTACCCCATCGTAGGATCGGCTCTCACCGACGAGAGACTAAAGTGCACCACGCAGTGATCACTCCCTCACAAGTATCCGCTTACAAGTATCCGCTTACAAGTATCCGCTTACAAGTATCCGCCCGCAGTTGTTACAGAGGACCAGTTCCTGACCTTGGCGAACCCGCTGCGCCAGGCCACTCGGCACGCGAACCCGGCACCCCCCACACAACTCGCCTTTCAAAACCGTGACAGCCAGTCCCCCTTTGCTCCGCAGCAATGAATCGTACAGGTCCACATCAGCTTCATCAATGGACGCACGCAATTCACGTCTTCTTTCCTCCAAGACTCCCATCTCGTCTCTGAGCTGAGAGACAGTGACATGTAGTGTATCCTGCTCCGCTTTCCATTGCTCTTCTATCTGGCCAAAGACCGCCTGTGCTTCAGAGACCAGCGCTTCTCTGTCATCAACCTCGGTCATAGCTTCGAGAAGACTATCCTCTGTCTTATCACGTCTTCGACGCAATTGATCCAGATCTGCTTGCAGACTCTGAAGCTCCTTGGAGTTATGCACACCACCACTGTAGAGTCGCTGTTCCTTGTTTTTGATCTTGCCGTTCAAGCCCTTGAGTTTAAGGTCCAGATCACGCAGTCGTCCGCTCCAATGGCTCAGAACCGTTTTCTCCTGCACCAATATGGCCCGGGCTTGCTGCAGACCCGGGGTCTCCCCCAGATTGGACTCGGCATCTATCAATGCCCGCCGCTTTCGCAGACGCTCAGAGTCCACCAACTGAAGCTGGTAAAGCATGCTTATCTGGCTCATTTGTGTCCCCCGTCGATCATCGAAAGGTCTTATCTACACTCTGCCAATCGTCTAGAACGTGCACCATACCTCCAAATGAGCTCCGTGGTACCATCGTCGATTGCCAAACAAAAAAGCCCAATGCCGAAGAGCACCGGGCTCTGAGAAACGCATCGCGCTTCTAGCATCCAGACCATGTTCCCAAGCTTACTCCCTGAGGTTTTGTACCCTTTCATGATCGTGCCATCTCCCTGTCCCAAGATACTGTAATCACGCATGATTATAACACACCAGCCCAGGGAGAGCAAGCGATGGACGTAAATGGGGCCTTGCTTTCTTGCATCAAGTAGAATACAATATCAGTGATGCAAAATTCAAGACCTGCCGATTCCTTTCACACTCCAGGGTTCCCCCAAGGAGTAGATGTGCCACCATGAGCTTTCACTCTCGTTGGAGCATCGTGAGAAACACCATCCTGGATCTGATCTTCCCTCCCCACTGCGTTGTGTGTGGCCACGATGGGGAATGGCTTTGCCCAGACTGCGTCGCCAGCTTCCACTACGTGCAACCGCCCATCTGTGGAATATGTGGGCGGCCATTATCAAATGGGGATCTGTGCACCAATTGCTCCCGCCACCCTTTGGAAATTGACGGCATCCGAGCAGCGACCTACTTTGAGGGGTCAATACGACAAACTATACACCATTTCAAGTACAAGGGCACGCAAGTGCTTGCCCCCTATCTTGGCAAGCTAATCGCTCAGGCATGGCACAGCGCGTCACTTCCTGTATCCACCATTGTGCCCGTCCCTCTGCACCCACAACGCCTACGCCAGCGAGGTTACAATCAATCGGCCCTGCTCGCCCGTGAACTGAGCAAGCACCTGGATCTACCAGTCATCGAAAACTGCCTATTGAGAGTCAGACCCACGCGCCCCCAGGTGGGACTCGGAGCGGCAGAGCGGAGGATGAA
>JAKLPW010000353.1 GCA_022013675.1 Anaerolineae bacterium
AGCACGGCGACTTGATATTGTCAGGGAGAGTGTTATAATTGTGGGGTGTCGTCACTGTGTAAGGGTTGATCAGTTTGTGCGAGGGCAGATGATCAGGCATGATTGAGCAAATTGATATGCTTCTACAGCGGGCCACGTTCTATCACTGTGTTCTACTGGTGCACTCCAACGTATGTCGTCTGCAGCACCATGCTCAGGAGTTAGCCCGCGCCAAGGGTTGGCCCATTCTTTCGGTGGGACGGTTGCTGGCCGAGGCTATCCTGTCTATCTCGCCGAAGCAACGCTCTGCTGAAGCGCAACGGGTCTTGCGTAGCTTGCTGAGTGAGGCTGGGCCAGGGACGGTCGTCTGCGCGGACATAGATCTGCTCTTCGAGCCAATGCTTCGGCTCGACCCCTTGCGATTGCTTCGAGAAGCGAGTCGTGAGACGGACCTCGTAGTAGCCTGGCCGGGAAGCTATTGCGGCAGCGTCTTGGCCTATGCCGTGCCCGAACACAGCCATTATCGTACATGGAGGAACCCCGAGGTACAAGTGTGTTTGCTTGAGTCTTGAGGTAGAGGGAAGGAGTGAAGATGCGCTATCGTGACCTGATTCAGTTCGAGCCTATCGAAATGGTCATTCAGCTACGCGATGCGGACAAGAAAGACGCGGCCGGGCATCTGGTGCGTACCTATGTCATCTCTGATCACATGGCGGATCAGCTTGCCGGCGTCATCATTCCGCAGCTCCAGTTCGAGTCTCCTAAAGACAACAAAGGAATCCTGATCGTTGGTAACTATGGTACCGGGAAATCGCACCTCATGTCTCTTATCTCGGCGGTAGCGGAGCACGCTGATCTGCTTCAAGATGTCGAGCACCCGGATATACGGAAGGCAGGAGAGGCGATAGCGGGCCGGTTCAAAGTGTTACGCGTGGAGATTGGAAGCGTTACCGGCAGCCTACGGGATATTCTGCTCAACGACCTGGAATTGGCATTGGAAGCGTGGGGGACACCCTACACGTTTCCGCCGGCCAGCGAGTTGGCCAACAACAAGGATGTGATCATTGAGGCGGTGGGAGCCTTTCGCCAGAAGTATCCGGACTGTGGGATTCTTCTGGTGGTTGATGAGCTCCTGGATTATCTGCGGACTCGAGAGGAGATGCAGTTGATCCTGGACCTTGGGTTCCTGCGGGAACTAGGCGAGGTGGCCGCGCTGACGCCCTTCCGATTTGTGGGGGGATTGCAAGAGACCCTTTTTGATAGCCCCCGATTCACCTTTGTGGCCGAGCAACTGCGGAGGGTGCGAGACCGTTTCGCGCAAGTGAGCATCGCCCGCGAGGATATCGCCTACGTCGTGGCTCACCGTTTGCTGCGCAAGACTGATGAACAATTGGCCCGTATTGCGAATCATCTTCGACGATTCACCCCGCTCTATCATGGCATGGCCGAGCGACTCGATGAGCTCGTAGAGCTTTTTCCCATTCATCCGGCCTACATCGAAACCTTTGAACGGGTCTACGTGGCAGAGAAACGTGAGGTTCTTAAGACCTTCAGTCAAGCCATGAGCGCCCGACTAGATGAAGAGGTGCCGAAGGACCAGCCCGGGCTGATCTCGTATGATCATTACTGGGACGTGCTGCGCG
>JAKLPW010000354.1 GCA_022013675.1 Anaerolineae bacterium
AGCATCGTCAGCCTGCTTGATCCATCTCCTCCGCAACGGCCACTAGCCTGTCAGGGTAATCCGTCCCGATGGAGTCTACTCCCATCTCGATGAGCGTGCGCATATCCTCAGGCTCGTTGACGGTCCAGGTGCTCAGAGCCAGTCCCGCTGTGTGTGTTTCGCGTACCAGTTCGTGGTCCACATAGTTCCAGTTGGGGTGCAAAGCATCGGCTACAGCGCCACGGGCCACAGCTATGGGATCCACGAGCCGCGCCACGAAAAGAATACCGGTGCGGATCTCGGGGCTCAGTGCTTTCACGTGCTGCAGCGCCCTATGGTCAAAGGAGATCAGGATGACCTCGTTCGTCATATCATAGCGCCACAGAAGATCGATTACCCTGTGCACCAGCCCCTGCTCGAAGCCACCTTTCAGTTCGATGACCAGTGGCATCTCGCCTCCGCTCCACTCCAGGATCTCCTCCAGAGTAGGAACCATTTCCCCGGCATAGCGAGGATCGAACCAACTCCCAGCGTCCAGGGCCTTGATCTCGGAGAGGTTCATGTCCTTGATGTACCCATGACCATCAGTCGTGCGGTCTACTGTGGCATCATGCATGACGATGAGGTGGGCATCCTTGCTCACGTGTACGTCCAGTTCCACGCAATCCACACCGATCTTGCGCGCGGTCTCAAAGGAGGCGATGGTATTCTCGGGCGCTAACCCGCGTGCTCCCCTGTGCCCCATGACCAGTATCCGTCTGTTGGCTGCCTTCTGTATTTGAATCATATGTCCTCCACGATCACGAATAGCGACATGCACGAATGGAAGGAGAAACGAAATCTGATCTGGGCTGGCACCGTTCTGATGCCAACTCGCCATTCGTATCATTCGTGCGATTCGTGATTCAGATCACACCTAATTCCTTGCCAATCTTCTCGAAAGCCTTCAGCCCGACCTCCAAATCATCGTGACTGAGGGACGCGGAGACCATCACCCGGATGCGCGCTTTGCCCAGGGGCACGGTGGGGAAGCCTAGAGCCATGGCAAATATACCCTCGTCGAAGAGCCGCGCGGAGAAGCGTTTGGCAAGACTAACCTCGCCCAGCATCACCGGTGTGATAGGTGTTTCGCTATGACCGGTGTCGAAGCCCAATGTCTTCATTCCAGTCTTGAAATAGCTCGTATTGTCCCACAGCTTGTCCACCAGGTCCGTGGACTCCTCTAGCACCTGTACTGCCGCCAGGCAAGCAGCGGTGTCCGCAGGAGTCACGGCACTGGAGAAAAGGAAAGGACGCGCCTTCTGTCGAATGTAGTCAATGATGCGCTTCTTACCAGCCAGGGAACCCCCGACCACGCCAAATGCCTTGGAGAAAGTCCCCATCTCGACGTCGAAACGCCCTTCCAGACCGAAATGAGCCACAATCCCCTTGCCCTGCCCCAGCACGCCTTCACCGTGAGCGTCATCCACCATGGTCATGACGCCGTACTTCTCCGTGACCTCGTAGAGCTTGTCCAATGGGGCGACGTCCCCATCCATGCTGAAGACACCATCGGTGATCAGCAAGCTGCGGCGATAGTTGCCCACGTTCTCCGCGATCACGCGCTTGGCATCCTCAGGGTCGCAATGCTCGTAGACCAAGATCTTTGCCCGCGAGAGACGGCACCCATCAATAATACTGGCGTGGTTGAGCCGGTCGGAGAGAATGCAATCCTCTTTGCCCACCAAGGCAGGGATGACTGCCTGGTTGGCGCAGAAACCAGATTGCACGTAGAGGGAATCCTCGACGCCCTTGAAGGCCGCCATGCGCCTCTCCAGCTCCAGGTGCAAACCCTGCGTGCCCGCGATGGTTCGCACCGCGGCCGGGCCGACGCCCCATTTCTTGATGGCCTCGATGGCGGCCTGTTTCAGCCTAGGATCGTTGGCCAGGCCCAGGTAATTGTTGGTGCACAGGTTCAGCACATGCTTGCCATCCACGACCATCCAGGCATCCGCGGGCGACTCCATGGTGCGGATATTGATCAACAGCCCCTGTTCCTTGAGATTGGCCACGTCCTCATCGATGAAAGCCAGCTTGTCCTTTGCCATTGTCTAATCCTCCTTGATGACTTCTGTCTGTTTCTGATCAGCACCACAACCTACGCACTGTGGATACATCGCTTCCCTATTACATTGCGTGTTATTTCCTCAGGTTTTCCAGCATGTCCGTCACCATCGCCTCCAAGCCGTACTGCGGTTTCCAGCCCCACTCCTCCCGCGCGGCGCTGTCATCAATAGAGCGAGGCCAGGAGTCAGCGATCTGTTGCCGGAAGTCGGGTTCGTACTCACAGATCAGCTCAGGGATGTGCTTCTTGATCTCTGCCGCCAGCTCCCCCGCAGAGAAACTCATCGCCGCCAGGTTGAAATCGGCATGGTGTTTGAGCTGTGAGAGATCGGCCTCCATCAACTCTATGGCTCCTCTGATGCAGTCCGGCATATACATCATCGGCAGAACCGTGTCTTCTCTCACGAAGCAAGTGTATCGCTTGTGTTTGATTGCCTCGTAGAATATCTCACAGGCATAGTCGGTGGTGCCGCCGCCTGGTGGCGTCTCACTGCTGAGGATGCCCGGGTAGCGAACGCCACGAACGTCAAGGCCGTAGCGGTGGAAGTAGTAGTCGCACAAGAGCTCTCCTGCGACCTTGGTCACACCATACATGGTCTTGGGGCGCAGCACAGTCTCCTGAGGTGTGTTCTCCCGTGGCGTTTCCGGCCCGAAGGCGGCGATAGAACTAGGGCAGAAAACCCGAACCCCTTGGCGTTCCCGAGCTACTTCCAGGATATTGTACAGCCCATTCATATTCACGTCCCACGCCAGGTGAGGTTTCTCCTCTCCGACGGCAGAAAGGATAGCGGCCAAGTGGTAGATAGTGTCAACGTTGAACTTATCCACCACCGCCTCGATAGACTCTCTCCGAGTCACATCGATGAACTCAAAGGGGCCTGAGTCACGTAGCTTAGGACTGGGCTTCGTCTTGTGACCGGTGGCTACAACATTTTCATTGCCGTACCGCCCACGGAGCGCGAGGGTCAACTCGGAGCCAATCTGGCCGGCTGCACCAGTGACCATGATCCTTGGACTTTTTCTTGCGCACATCTCAATACCCTCCATTCGTAGATGCGATAGTTCAATCGTCGTGCGTTCTCTTGTCATGTGGACGGCTGAATGGGACATGTTGCCCCACGGATGATTGCCTCGAGAACCGCCTGCCTGGCATTTTCTATGGCGTCCACCATCACCTTTCTGGCCAAGGCAGCATCCCTTTTCCGCAACGCTGCCACCAACTGGCGGTGCTCCTCCACCATCTCATCGGCAGAGTTACGCAAATCGAGCCGCAAAAAGAGAAGTCGCTGCATCTGATCCAGCAACCTCCCCACCACCTCTGCCAACCACTTGTTACGAGTTGCAAGAGCCACCCTGCAATGGAACTCGCGGTTCGCTTGCAGGTATTGCCAGTAGCCATCAATATCACCGGACACGTAACTGCCATGCATGTTCTCTAAATAGCGCAACTCCTCGTCCAGGATACTCCGTGCAGCCATCTCCGCTGAAGCAGCCTCAACAATGAGGCGCAGTTCGAAGATATCCCGAATATCTTTGACGGTCAGTTGTGAAATGAAGTATCCAACCCTCGGGATGATTTCGACCAGCTCCTCTTTTTGAAGAGCAGTGAGGGCCTCCTTCACTGGGGTTTTGCTCACTTTGTGTTTTTTGGCCAGCTCGTCTACCGACAGGCGCTCTCCAACTCCATAGAGCCCAGCGAGGATGTCGGCTTTCAACTCCTGGTATACTTGCTCTCTCAGCAACTCGGACACTTCTGAAATCCCTTCGTCTATCACGCAATGTCATCAGATATTCTACTGAAATTTCAGGGATATTGTTGCATAATTTCTGATGCATGTCAAGTCTGGCGCGATGGGTCTTGCGCAACGAACTCAGTCAGTGGGGCAGTCTGCAGTGTACTAGCCGCTGCACAAGCCCTAGCCTCCGGGACCAAATGAGAATAGATTCTCGGCCAGGGCAGGCAGCAAATCGAGTACGGGTTGAGAATACCAGACCAATGCCAACAAGAAGATCGTGGTGATAGCAATGAGGATAGACGGGAGCAAGGGTTCTCGTGCGTCATGAGGCTCTTCCGGAGGAGCCAGCGTCGCACCGAGGACCCGCAGGTAAGCCCACCCGATGGCAGCGGAACTCCCTAAGAAAGCGAGAGCCTGGGGAAGACTCGTTTGAATCAGGGCTCGAATCAAAATCCAGCGTCCAACGAATCCGCCTGTGAGCGGCGGGCCGGCGAGAGACAGTCCACTGACAAGGAGCCCCACGGTAGCGACCGGGAAGCGCCTCGCGGCGGATCGCAGTGTGTCGATATCTATGTCTCCCTTGTAGTGGCGCAACGTGCTAATACTCATGGCCATTAATACCAACGCCAGGCTACGAGTCATCCAGTGATACAGCATGGCCTGCTGGCCAAAAGACGCCCCCATACCTGTTCCCACCAATATCATCCCCAGGTCTGAAATGGCAACGTAGCCCATCAGCCGGCCCAGGTTGCGCTGGGAGAAGGCCAGCACTCCTCCTATGATCATGGTCCACATCCCAACAGCCACCAGGAATGGTTCCATGCGAGGATCGGCACCCATCCAAGGATAACTTTGCATAGCGTCCAACAAGCGATACCACACGATGACACTCACGGGAGCAGTTAGGACGGCGGTGACAACGGGTGGCCCATGCTCTCCTATGGGGGGCAGCCAGACGTGGAAGGGAATCACACCCAACAGAATCATGAAACTGACGACTACGGCTACCAAGATGAACTGGGGCAGTGTGGTATCAGAGGGACTCAATTGATACATCTCGGCAACCCACGGCGTGAGCAATAATGGGAGGATGGCCATTGTGATCACGACTAGATAGCGCATCGCGCACTGAGCAGACGAAGGGTCCTCTCCCGGGATCTGCAAAGCAATGACGATCACCGCCAATTCAAGAAATAATGCGGCAATAGCGATATGTTGTATCAGGATCACGGCACCCAGGACCCCTGCTACTACCAGCCCCAAGGGACAGAAGAGATTCCCGGGAGAATCTCCCCCTCCGTATAGGAACAGAAAGGCAAAGCTCCCGCACGTCAGCAAAAAGAGATACCTGGCCATGGGATGGAACACAAGAGGACGCCCCATAACAAACATGGTCTGATTCTCGGGCAGACTAAGGGCGACGAACCCAACTGCGACCATTATCGTGGCGGACACTATGGATGGCAGCCACGGGATCTTGCGTATAGGGTAAACAACCACTCCAACAAGAGGAGGAATGAATACAAGCCAGAGAAGACTCATCTCATCGTCTCTCCGATCCGCTCACTCCAATGCTCCATCGCTCCGCCGCATTGGAAGCTGCCAACGCGATGAGGATCTCCCCGGCGCCCATCAGACCAACAAGCAT
>JAKLPW010000355.1 GCA_022013675.1 Anaerolineae bacterium
AACTTGCCACTAGACGCGCCCTCCGCGGGAGTATGGGGTATTTACCACAACAGACGTTTTCCCGCGTGTCGAGCGTGAGTGAGCCTAGCCCCCGTCGTCGCAGAAGCTCGTCATCCTTCTGCTCGAGTCGGGTCCGCGCCCCGACATTCCGTCAACGCCAGTCGCGGACTGGCTTGGAGCGGGGCCTCTCCCATCGTATAGATCTGCAGCGAAACTCTCCTGGACCTGGCACATGCAAACTTTGCATAGGTGTGATATAATGTGTACAATATGTGTCATCTCTGCACTATCAGAGGTGTGCCAGGAACGAGATGACCTCTCTGCCACATTGAACGCTATCACACCGGATGCGCAGAGAAGAAGTGTTGGGTTTGGTATTTGGTGGAAGCAGGAAACATCTGGTCTTGTTCACTGCCGTAGGGAGTAGATATGGCCGGTGTCGTCAGGACGATCGAACAGAAGTGCAAGCGGTGCTACAACTGCGTGCGTAACTGCCCTGCTAATGCTATCAAAGTTGAGGGAGGCCAGGCGAAGGTAATCGAGGAGCGCTGCATCGGTTGCGGGAGCTGTGTCAAGGTCTGTGCCCAAGGAGCCAAGGAGATCCGCAGCTCTATCGGTGAAGTGCGGGCCCTTCTGAAGGGCAAGCGCCCAGTTTTCGCCGCCCTGGCCCCGTCCTTCCCGGCAGCTTTCCATCCGGTCAAGCCAGGGCGGGTCGTGAGCGCCGTCAGGTCTCTGGGCTTCGATGAGGTATTGGAGGTCGCTTTCGGCGCTGAACTGGTGGGCCGCGTTTACAGTAAGCTGGCCCGCGAAAGCAACGGGCAACTCATCATTACGACCCCATGCCCCGCGCTGGTAACCTACGTGGAGAAATATGCCCCCCACCTTATCCCCAATCTAGCTCCTATCGTCTCCCCTATCATCGCCCTCGGTCGAGCGGTCAAAGAGAAGTATTGCCCGGAGGCTAAAATCGTCTTCATCGGCCCATGTATTGCCAAGAAAGCCGAGATTGAGGATGAAAACCTGACCGGCGTCGTCGAGGCAGTTCTCACCTACGATGAACTGCGTGAGATGCTAGAGGACGACGGCATAGATATCACGTCGCAGCCAGAGTCCTGTTTCGAGGGCCCACACGCACACCTGGCTCGTATGTTCCCGGTCTCCGGTGGCCTCCTGCGAACGGCGGAGTTGAACGGAGACATCCTGGAGAATGAAGTCCTGGTCACTGAGGGCAAGGACAACGTCCTGGAGATCATGCACAGTCTCGGTAAAGAGTTTCTGCAGGTGAAGTTCCTGGACATCCTCTTTTGCGATGGCTGCATCAATGGTCCTGTGATGGGCGCCAATGTCGGTGCTTTTGCTCGCAAGGAGATCATAGCGGACTACGTCAGGGATCTATGCGCGCGTGAGTCCTGGGAAGACAAAAAACATGCGCTAGATTGGTATGACGACGTGGATCTGACGCGCCGGTTCACAGACCGATCCTCCATTCTGCCCATGCCCACTGAGGAAGAGATCCGTGCGATCCTGGCACAGATCAAGAAAACCAAACCAGAAGATGAGCTGAACTGCGGATCCTGTGGGTATGCCACGTGCCGCGAAAAAGCTATCGCCGTCTACCAAGGACTGGCCGAGGCGGAGATGTGCTTGCCATACCTGATTGATCAGCTCGAAGAGAACCTGGCAACACTGGAGAAATACCAGCAGGAACTCCACGCTGCTCAGGATCAGTTGATCCAGTCGGAAAAGCTGGCATCCATGGGACAACTGGCCGCGGGTGTGGCTCACGAGATCAACAATCCCCTGGGCACAGTACTCTTGTATGCCGATGTACTGTTGAAAGAGGCCGGCCCAGCCGATCCCAAGGCTCAGGACCTTGCCATGATCGTTCAGCAGACCCGCCGGTGCAAGGCCATCGTGGCGAACCTGCTCAACTTTGCCCGTCAGAATGAGGTCCGAGCTCAGCCAACTCAGGTTAATGAGCTACTGAATGACCTGACTGGTGAGTGTGGAAAGGACCCCCTGTTTAGAGACGTAGATATTGTCATGGATTTCGATCCACGCTTGCCACTGATTCAGGCGGATTCTGTCCAGCTCAACCAGTTGTTTCTCAACCTGTTGCGAAATGCAGCCGAGGCCATGCCCCAGGGGGGAACCGTGACCTTGCGAACCCGTTCCTCGGATGAGGATCTCATCGAGATTGTGGTAACGGATACCGGATGCGGCATCCCAAAGGAACGCATGAACCGCGTTTTCACGCCCTTCTTCACCACAAAGCCAATTGGGCAAGGTACTGGGCTTGGCCTGGCCATCAGTTACGGCATCGTGAAAATGCATAGAGGTAACATCAGCGCAAAAAGTAAGGTAGGTGAAGGGACAACCTTCACCATTACCTTGCCGAGAGAACTATCCGACGTTGCCGTCATACAACCAGAAGCTAATAACAGCTACGGGAGAGCCTAATGGACGAGGGTGCCAGGATATTGGTCATAGACGACGATTTTGGTATGAGGGAGGGATGCAAACGGGCCCTTCAGCCCCATGGCTTCGAGGTGGAGGTGGCGGCCACCGGGGAGGGGGGCCTGCGAAAAGTACGCGAAGGCGGTTTTGACCTGGTCCTCCTGGACGTCATGATGCCGGATGTGAGCGGCATTGATCTTCTGATCCCTATCCAGGAACACGACCCTGATCTTCCCTGCATCATTATCACCGGTTATGCTACCATAGTACTCGCTACCCAGGCCATCAAGTTGGGGGCCTACGATTTCGTCTCCAAGCCTTTCGACAGTGATACGCTTCTCCGAGCCGTGAACCAGGGATTGGAGAAACGGCGACTATCACTGGAAGTGAAACGAGGCTTGATCACGAAGGAAAGAGCCGAACGACTAGCCTGGGAGAAAGCTGAGCTGGAGAAGATAGACAAGATAAAGTCCCAGTTCACTCTTCTGGTGGCCCACGAGTTGCGCGCTCCGGTGGCGGCCATCCAAAGCTACTTGAAGCTTATCCTGGAAGGATATGTACCGCCCGAACGGCAAATGGAGATCATTCACAAAGCCGAAAGAAGGGCACGCGATCAACTGGAGCTAATCGGTGATTTGCTGGACCTGGCGCACCTGCGGGAAGCCAGCATGAAGGTTTCTCTGGTACCAATGGATATCTCCGTTCCATTGCGAGAGACCGTAGATATGATGCGAGCTCGCGCTGATGAGAGGGGCTTGACAATCGCTGTGCAAATCGAGCGCGATTTGCCTCTGATCAATATCAACGGGGAGAACATGAAGCGGCTTTGGACCAACCTGATTAGCAATGCCGTCAAGTACAACAGACCCAATGGCTCCATCGAGATCACATTGGGAACTCATGCCGACGGCGAAATCATCGCTACCGTGCGCGATACTGGTATTGGCATCGCACCGGAATACCAGGAACGCATCTTTGACGACTTCGTCCGTACCGACGAGGCCAAGAAGATGGAGGCCCATGGTACTGGCCTCGGGCTATCAATCGCCAAGCGTATCGTCGAGAACTACGGTGGTCGCATATGGGTGGACTCAGAGCTTGGGAAAGGGAGTACTTTCACTTTTGTCCTGCCCATAGCTGGAGATACGAGCGACCGAAAGGAAGCCGTGGAAAACTGACCTGCAAGATCGTTCAGGGGAGATCCAGCCTCTCGGCAAGAGCTTCCTCCGCTTTCTCCAACTTGTCTTCGTCTATGACACACGACACCGTGGAAATGGATGTGCTGATGGCACGGATGTTGATGCCATGGGCTGCCAGTGCGGCAAAGATGGGGCCGGATATGCCCGGGCGTTCGCGGAAATCGGGCCCAAAGACGGAAATGATGGCCACATCTTCGCAGCAAGTCAGGTCCTCCGCCTGAATCTCGTCTTTCACCTTCCGCAGTATCTCCAGGGCTGCGGGCATATCTTCACGCCCTACGCAAAGGATAACGTGGCTCCGTTTCCGCAGATCCACGCACTGCACGATGAACTGCGCGTTGATCTGAGCGTCTCCTAAGGCCTCAAAAACCGCGCCGGCGATGCCGGGCTGGTCGGGAGCCGACATGACTCCCAGTTGAGATAGACGGGGGACTTTGATTATCCCCCCTACCTTGAGTTTCTCCATCTTCCCATCCCTTTCACTACGGCTGCCTTCCCTATCCCAGAAGCCTGGATACGTACTTCAGCAGGGTGTCAGGACTGACCGGCTTGGTCAGGAATCCGGCGATGTGTATGTATTCATCGGTGGGGAAGAGAGCCGCGTAGTCACTGTTGGCGATGGAGGTCACCATCAGGATGGGTATACGCCGGTGCTCGGCGTCGTCGCGCAACCGTTGACTCATATCCAGGCCATCCAGGATCGTAGACATGATGACATCGAGAATGATCAGGTCTGGCTGCTCGGAGCGCACCTGCTCCATTCCTTCATCGCCATCTGCCGCGGAAACAACCTTGTACCCTGCTGACTCCAGGACTATTCGTGTGGCCTCGACGAAATCAGGGTCGTCGTCTACAACGAGAATCTTTGCCATTTGATTCCTCCTCTGAAAATGTGCTTCTGCTTGCTAGCGGTATACGCTCGTCCTCTGCTCCGCTTGTGAGACGCTGGCTACACCAGGCATTCTCTGTGCCGGATGTGGTACTCGTATTCCTCCCGAAAATGCTGGATGCCGCTGCGAATCGGGTTCACCGCTGCGTCTCCCATAGGACACAGAGTCTTGCCCAGGAGGCTGTCTGCCAGGCCCTGCAAAGTTTCGATATCGCCGGCGCGACCTTTGCCATGCTCCAGTCGCTCCAGGATCTCAAGCATGCGTACCGTACCCACTCGGCAGGGAGTACAGTGCCCGCACGACTCGTGGGCGAAGAAGCGCATCAGCCGGTGGGCCACGTCAACCATGCAGGTGCCGTCGTGCAGTACCATAATGGCACCGGTGCCAAGCATAGAACCGGCCGCTTCCAGAGACTCAAAGTCCATGTTGATGTCCAGATGCTCTCTCGTCAGCACGGGGGTAGAAGCCCCCCCAGGAATCACGGCCTTTATCTCGCGGTCGTCAACTACTCCCCCGGCGTATTCGTAGATGATCTCGCGCAACGGTGTGCCCAGGGGGAGCTCATACGTACCTCTGCGCTTCACGTGTCCGCTGACGCAGAATATCTTGGGGCCAGTGCTTTTCTCCGTGCCAATACTGGCGTACCACTCCGGCCCATTCAGCACGATGTGTGGAACATTAGCCAGGGTCTCGACGTTGTGTACCAGGGTTGGGCAGCCGAACAAGCCAAATTCAGCAGGGTAGGGAGGCTTGAGGCGAGGTTCACCACGTTTCCCTTCCAGGGATTCTATCATGGCGGTTTCTTCGCCACAGATGTAGGCCCCTGCCCCTCGATGTACGGAGAGGTCCAGGTCGAACCCGCTGTTCAGGATGTTCTTGCCCAGGAAACCGTGGGCGTAGGCATCATCGATGGCCTTGATCCAGCGTTTGACGCCGAGGAAGAACTCACCTCTGATGTAGACGTAGGCGCGGTTGGCCCCCACCGCATAACTGGCAATGATGGTCCCCTCGATGATTTGGTGGGGGTCCTTCTCTACCAATTCACGATCCTTGAAGGTCCCGGGTTCCCCCTCATCAGTATTGACACAAACATACTTGGGCAAGGGCGAGTCCTGGGGCATGAATCCCCATTTAAGGCCAGAGGGGAACCCTGCGCCCCCTCGCCCTCGGAGTTTCGACTTCTTCATCATGGTGATCAATTCAGCAGGCGTATGTTCCAATGCCTTGGGCAGGGCCTTGTATCCGCCCTGAGCCAGGTATACACCAATGGTCTCTGATCGAGGGATATCGGTGTTCCGAAGCAGGATTTTATCCATGTCAGTCTCCTCTCAGCCTCTCGATTAGCGCATCCACCCTTTCCACGGTCAGGTTCTCATGGAGTGTATCATTGACCCGCATGGCCGGCGACGACCCGCACGCCGCCAGACAGGGTATCGTCTGCAGGGTGAAAAGGTCGTCGGAAGTCGTTTGCCCGACCTCAATGGCGAGTTTCTCTCGTAGATAGTCTATCAAGCGGTCTGCCCCATCAGCCAGATAGCAAGACAGCCCCTCGCATACCTGCAGTACGTATTTACCGGTCGGTCTGGTCTTGTAGAGCGAGTAGAAACTGGCCATGCTGTAGACTTCTTGAGGATGCATGTCCAGACGCTCCGATACTCGTTGTATCGCCTCGTCACTCAAGTAGCCGTACTGTTCTTGAACGATATACAGAGCTGTGAGCAATCTTGTTCGCTGTGTCTCGGTGGCAACAACTTTCGGGGACATTATTCCTCCTTCATCTCTTCGGTAGGCTCGGATTGCTTCTGGGTACGATCGATGAGGCGGGCTACCTCACGCAACAGCTCGGTTGGGTCTACGGGCTTCGTCATGAACCCATCAGCGCTTGGGGAGGCCGGCAACTCTCTCAGGTCGTCGATGCTCATGATGGCGGAAATCAGGAGCATCGGAGTTCCTGCCAAGACCGGGTCTTCCCTCATTCTGCGGATGAGGCTT
>JAKLPW010000356.1 GCA_022013675.1 Anaerolineae bacterium
GACCACACTGGCCCTTGTACAGCATCAATTCGCGTCCAACGCAGCTTCAGTCGGCGCCCTCATGCTTGCGAAGCTCAGAAGCATGCAAGAGCAACATCCGACCATGGGCGATGTGCGCGGCAAGGGCCTGATGATTGGCGTGGAGCTCGTGGAGGACAAAGCAACGAAGGAACGAGCTCCCGAACTGCGCAATGAGGTGGTCCAAGGATGCTACAAGCGAGGCTTGCTTGTCTTGGGATGCGGGGCCAACACACTGCGCTTCATGCCTCCCCTGAACACCCCTGTCGATATGGCTGATGAAGCGCTAAGTATCTTCGAAGAAGCCCTTGCTGAAGCGGAGAGTAGCCGATAACCCAAACGACCTTCTTGGTACGCAACAACGAAGCAACAACGGCACGGACTCTTGCGATTCCGTGCCGTTGTCATGAGCGCCGTTCAGCGGCGAGGCTTTCCTGAGGTCCACTCAGACAGGATAGTGTAGGGATACCCTTCATCGGGGCTGGCCAGACTCCGCTTGTCCTGAGCCTCCTTACCGACAGTGGCCGCCGGCATGGCCGAAGGCATCTTGGGAGGAGAAGTGAACTGCATGGAGTAGAGCCTGTGGTACAGGCCTCCACGAGCCATCAACTCGTCGTGAGTCCCCTTCTCCATGATTCTTCCGTCTGCCAGAAAGATGATGACGTCGGCATTATTCACTGTGGACAGGCGATGAGCGATCACGAAGGTAGTTCGTCCGTGCATCAGTCGGTCCAGTGCTTCCTGCACCAACCGCTCCGATTCGGTATCCAGCGAGGACGTGGCCTCATCGAGGATCAGAATGCGAGGATCCTTGAGAATAGCTCTGGCGATGGCGATGCGCTGCCGTTCTCCCCCGGATAGCTTGGCCCCGCGCTCCCCCACGAGAGTATGATAACCATCCGGCAGTGCCGCAATGAAATCGTGTGCGTTGGCAGCCTTGGCCGCCGCTATAACCTCGCGATCGGAAGCACTCATCCTACCGTACGAGATGTTCTCCCGAATGGACCCTCCAAAGAGGAGGGTCTCCTGTGGAACAATGCCGATCTGTTCCCTCAGAGACTTGATTCGTACGGCTCGTATGTCAAGACCGTCGATGATGACCCTCCCCTTGTCGGGGTCATAGAAGCGAGGGATGAGATTCACCAACGTGCTCTTTCCGGCACCGCTGGGGCCCACCAGGGCAACGATGTCTCCCGGAATCACCATCAGGTTGATGTCTCGCAGAACCTCATCACGAGGGTCGTAGTCGAAGCAGACACCTTGGAAGTGTACCAGCCCCTTTATGGGTGGCATGGGGCGCGCCCCACGGATCTCCTGCAACTCCGGTTGTGCGTCCAACAACTCGAAGACCCGCGCGGTAGCCCCCAATGCTTCCTGGAACTGGGCATATAGCCCTGTGAAAGCTGCTATAGGCCCGGCCACCATAACAGCATAGAAAAGGAAAGCCACCAGATCGCCTGGTGAAATGCGGCCAGAAATCACTTCATGGCCTCCATACCAGAGGACAGCAGTCAAAGCCATGAAAGCTAAAAAGGTGATTAGAGGTAAGAAAATTGCCCGGGCGCGCGCTCTCTGCATCGCAGTACGGAAATTGCGCTCCACCTGTCGTGTAAACCGCTCTGTTTCGTGCCCCTCCTGTGTAAACGACTTGACGATCCGAACACCGGAAATGGTCTCCTCCAGAACCGTTGCCACATCTGCTAGTCGATCCTGCACTTCCGTCGAGATGTTGCGCAGTTTGCGGCTAAAAAGGAAGACCGCCACTGCTACCAGGGGCGCTACCATCAACGTCAATATCGTCAGCCGCCAATTGATGACAAACAACATCGTGATGCCGCCGCACAACGTAACAACCTGCTGAACCAGCCCCACGAAGTTGCTTGCCACGGCGGTTTGAACCACACTGACATCGTTGGTAACGCGGGACATAATCTCTCCCACCCTACGCTCTGAAAAGAAGCGCAGGGAGAGTTGCAGGAGATGGCGGTAGAGATGGGTCCGGAGATCAGCCACTACACGCTCGCCAACCCAGGCCAGCAGATAGCCATTGGCATACCCGAAGATCATTTGCACAACGAAGACGACGATGAGGCTGCCCACAATACGATTGAGCAACGTGAAGTCTTGGACAACAAAGGCAGAGTCAATCAGGTCCCTCAGGACCCAGGGGAGAACCAGGCTTAACAGGCTGGCAACGGTTAGACAGATGGCAGAGATGAGCAGACGTTTCCAGTAGGGCCTCATGTAGCCCAAAAGACGGCTTAAGCTCCTCACACTTGTGCCCTCCAGACGAGAACGCCAAAGTGCCTGTCGTCAGGAGAAAACGGCCATCTCCGGCCGAGGTTTTCAGAGATTGGGCACCTCCTCTGCCAGCGCTGGAAATCTCCAGGCACTAGCGCCAGCTTCGCCGATACGCAAATCCCTACCACGTCGAGGTCCGCATCAGCGACGCCAAGTATACCGTGGGCATAGTTCCCTGTCAAGACTAGAACAGCGGCGCCAGACAAATTGGGATAAGAGAGGCCAGGGATTGAAAGCTCTGGGGATCCTTCCCGGACACTTGACCAACAGGGCTATACTGTATATAGTAAGAAGCCCATCACCCTGCGAGTTGCTTATACACACGCAGGCACGTATCATGGTGATGGGACCATCATCTTAGAGCGGAGATACTTCACATGCGTAGAGTGGTCATCCCAACCGTGCTATTGCTGCTCCTCTTCTTGGCATCTCTGTCTGTCACGACGCCTGTCTCGACGAGCGCACAAGAACCCGTGGTGCACATCCTCTTCTTCCACTCCCCGGACTGTGTACATTGCGAGAACGTGGCGCAGGAGGTGCTTCCCGTGCTCCAAGAGAAGTACGCCTCCCAGCTCAAGATAGAGCATCTCAACATCTCTGATCCCACCATCTACCAGGCCCTGTTGGACCTTGAGAAGGCCTACGAGGTTCCCCCGGAAGAGGCAGCGATTCCTGAGATCTTCATCGGAAGGCATGTGCTGATTGGCGAAACCATCATCCGGGAGACCCTGGAGAGTTTGATCGAGGAGTATCTGGCGGAGGGAGGCACGGAGCCGATTCTACTCTTCGATGTCATCCCCTCTGCTTCCCCCGTGCCAACGGCCCTCTCTGGGGAGGACCGCCTACCCGAAGAGGAGTGTCGCTGGTGTCGTCGCCCCGAATCGAAGGAGCAGCCGGTAGTGCACCTCTACTACTTCTACGACCGCCTCTGCGACGAGTGTCTAGGGGTGAAGGCCGAGGTCCTGGATCCACTAGCAGAGCACTACGGAGCACACCTCGTGATAGAAGCCCGAGACATCGAGGGCTCGGCCAGCAACTACCAGTTAATGCGCTCACTGGAGCGGCTGCACGGCCTGGAGAGCGGCGCCATGCCTGAGATATTCATCGGGGACGAGGTGCTGCTGGGAGAAGCCGCCATACGACAGGATCTCGCCGCCCTTATCGAGAAGTATGGGCAACAGGGAGGAGTGGCATTGCCCCAGCCGGGAGAAGAACCGCTTGCCACAGCCATAGCCGCAGAGGATGATGCGCCCCCAATTCACCTTGCCTATTTCCACCAGGCGGGATGCGTCGAGTGCGACCGGGTTCAATACGACTTGCGTTTCCTACAAGACAGCTACCCACAACTGAGAGTGGTCACGTTCGATGTAAGAGAGGAAGCGGCGCTGGCCGAGTGGCTAGGGGAAAAGGCCGGCCTCCCCCAGGAGAAGCGTCTGACGGCCCCGGCACTCTTCATTGGGAATGAGGCGCTGGTTGGAGAGGCTCTCAATATCGCTGCTCTGGAGGCACTGGTCGCTCAGCACGCTACATCTGGTGCTGCCGCTATCTGGGAAGAGTGGTCAGCCGATGAGAATGCCGGCGTAAGCGGCATCGCCGAGAGATTCCGCTCTTTTGGTCTAATGACAGTAGTTGCGGCCGGGCTGATCGATGGAGTCAACCCCTGCGCCTTCGCAACCATAATAGTCTTCGTTTCCTACATGGCACTCATGGGGCGCAAGGGCAAAGAGATACTCTCGGTGGGAGTCGCCTTCACCACGGGCGTCTTTCTGGCTTACATGGCAGTGGGGGTAGGACTATACAAGATACTGGAAGCTCTGCCGATCATCTCCGTCCTGGGCCGTTGGCTCTATGGCCTCACGGCTCTCCTCTGTCTGATACTGGCCTTCGCAAGCCTGTATGACTATTTCCAGGCCAGAGGTGGCCGTCCCGAGGATATGCGTCTCAAGCTGCCTCAACGTCTACGCCAGCGGGTGAACAAGGTAATCCGGCAGAGAGCGAAGGGCAGCACCTTGGCGATTTCGGCCCTGGTTACCGGCCTGATAGTATCCCTTCTGGAGCTAGCCTGCACCGGGCAGGTCTACCTTCCTACCATCATCTTTGTCATGGGGTTACCGGAGCTACGAGCCAGGGCCTTTGCCTATCTGCTGCTCTACAACCTGCTTTTCGTCTTTCCCCTGGTACTCGTATTCATGTTCGTTTACCACGGCAGCAATTCTCGTCAGCTCATGCGCATAATGAGTGAACGCGCGGGAGCGATTAAGCTGGCGACCACCATCCTTCTCTTTAGCATGGCGATATGGCTGGGGGCGTCCTTGTTGTAGACCTCCACCCTTCTGGAGTTCTTCTCCAGGCCCCCTTGTGAGAGAGAGTACTCACCTGAGCCAATCTTGCCCCTCCCGCGAGGGACACCTCCGGGATGTTGCTCTCGTTGCCACTCCTTTGTCACGAGAGCAACATCCCACAGATCGAGACGAAAGACGTGTTCTGATTATCTGCTGGACACAGCGCGTAGTCGAGCAGAGTTCCCCGCCCATCACCAAGCAACCGAAGCATCATATAGATCGGAGGCAAACCGCAGACCTTCCTCGCGTCCCTCTCGTCTCGCAGTTGTTGAAAGAACCCCTCGGCATCGCCGTCACGAATGAGTTGCAGCATGACCTCATCGGCGCCTTTGACACGAGCCCGCCGGGCAAAATCCATCGGATACCGATCCCCGAAAGCCGGCCCTACGTGCGCGAGATCGGCGGCAGCGACGACGATGCTCTTCCTCCCGGCTATGGCCTTCCGCAGAACCCTCACCGCTTCCCCAATAGTCTCGTCAGACGAAGGGTCGTTTTCTGACTCCATGAAAGGATCAAAAGACCCACAAAGGATAGGAAGTACGGCTGGCGACCTGTCACCCAAAACGTAGTGCAGCCAAACCATGGCCAGCTCAATAGAATGCTCAGTACGGTGATGTATCTCGTCTCTGTAAGCTACATCGGGACCGATGGCCTCGGCGATGGCATCCACTACATTCAGTGCCGTGAGCAGCGTTCCCCAGGGCGTGGCATAGTGCTGGCGCGTCAGGGTGATGAACCCCCCACCCAGATGATCTGTTCCCAGTACCACGATCAACTCGGCGGAGGCTAGGGCCTGCTCCGCTGCCGACCAGACACGTGCATAAACCGCTCCTCCCCGCTGGTAGTCAATGTGTGGGCTGATTAGTCCGCGAGCAGCCTCGGGGCTCGCCACGGGAGTAGCTGCGGGGTCCAGACCTTCCACATAGCCTCTCAAGAACCCTCTAAGCTCGTCAGGGTCCGAGGGATAGCTTTCCCCGGCCAGACCAGGCGTCCGAAAGGCCGCTTGCCGGTACTCTCGTCCGGCCACAGCCAGCGCGGCCGCAAAGCGCTCGTTGTCGAACAGTAACGCCTCGTCCATCTCCCGGAGGATGCTCTCTATAGAACTCTGGCTGACACGCACGCCGGCGCGTATCTCCAGCGCGGCACGAATCCCCGCCGGGTCACGGCTGCCGTCGCACAACCCCAATAGAAGGGCAAGTTGTGCCGGCAGAGCCACTGCCCGTGAGGTCAAGCGTAGCGGGTCGCGCAGCAGGATAGCAGGCTTTCCCCGATGTTGGATCATCTGGGGCTGAAGGTTTCGAAGCAACGGCTTGTCCAAATCCAATCCTCCGTTCAAGTGGTAGGGGCGAGGTTCAGTCGTGCAGGCATTGTTTTCCCTGTGCTGATTATAGCATGACAGGGGCAGTGAAGCCAAGTGTTGAAAATGACACCCGACCAGACCTCGGTGGTCTTCGACGAAATATCGATAGGTTCAAATCGACTTAGAATCGCACAGGTCCGATACGGCGTAGTCGCGGCACAGATCTCCGAGGTCTCTTTCGCAACACCCTCATCGTGTCACAGTTTGACTTGGCCCTCACCGTGATGCTATAATCGTCTTAGACTGTTGACTCCGGTCATAGTCTGAGGGAGACGGATCAAGCCAGGAGCATCGGAGCGTAACTCCATGGCGTTGACCAAAGTTTAACAGGACATAATCATTCGCTCCAAAGTAGGGCTATAGGGTGAAGTACTTCATCACGTCTTTGGGATGCAAGCTCAACCAGAGCGAAGCGGAGAGCCTCGCTCGCCAATTGGCGGCAGCAGGCCATACGATTGTGGATAAGCCACAACGTGCGGACTGGTGCGTGGTCAACACCTGCCTGGTCACGCACATCGCGGCGCGCAAATCCCGTCAACTCATTCGTCGCCTGCATCGCGAGAATCCTGCCGTCCACATTGCCGTCACAGGGTGCTACGCCGAAGTCTCCCCAGATGAAATCGCCGCTCTGGGCAACGTGGACATCATCGCGTCCAATCAAGAGAAAGAGCACCTGGCGTCATTGATAGATCGAGTGTCCGCGGAAGCAACCCCCGAAGCCTTTTCTTCCGAGCCGCACGTCGGACCCCGAGGCTCTATTGAGACACCACGTACTCGGGCCTTCGTGAAGATACAGGACGGGTGCGACAACCACTGCACGTACTGCATCGTCACCATCGCGCGCGGCCCCCAGCGCAGCCGGCCAGAGACGGAGATACTCGCTGAGATCTCCTCCCGGGTACAAGAAGGATACAAAGAGGTCGTGCTGACGGGCGTGCACATTGGATCCTATGGACAAGATCATCAGGCAAAGGCTCGGGGAGAGAAGGAGACAAATCTCCGGGAATTAGTGAGATTGATCCTGCAGGAGACCGAAATACAGCGCCTCCGCCTCTCTTCCGTCGAACCGTGGGACTTCGCCCCCGAGATACTCTCCCTCTGGAAAGACTCCCGCCTCTGTCGCCATCTTCACTTACCCCTGCAAAGCGGCTGCGATGCCACCTTACACCGCATGGGTCGGCGCTACACCCAGGAGCAATATGAAGCATCCGTGGCAGCGGCCCGGCAAGCGATCCCAGGCCTGGCCGTGACTACCGACGTGATCGTGGGCTTCCCCGGAGAGACAGAAGAGGAGTTCACCGAGAGCCTGGCTTTCGTTAAGACGCTGGCCTTCGCCCGCCTGCACGTATTCAAGTACTCGCAGCGAGAGCAGACGGTGGCAGCCAACATGCCCGACCAGGTATCCCCAGGTGCCAAACGGGCCCGTAGCCAGGCGATGCTGAGAATAGGGAAGCAGTCCGCGCATGCGTTCGCTCGCGGATTCAGGGGCAAGACCCTCTCCGTCCTGTGGGAACACCCGTTGGAGACTTCCACCAGAACGTTGTGGAGGGGACTAACGGACAATTACATTCGAGTATACGCGCGCGGTTACGCGCACGCACGCGGAGGCTCGCCCTGCAATCTTCACAACGCCATCACCCACGCTTTACTTCAGGAACCCTTTAGAGATGGGGTGCTGGGTGAAGTGATTGTTTGACATGCCCTTGCCTTATGCTATAATTCCCCCAGGTAAGTACCTCGCTGGCCCGAACTGAGTATCTTGGTGACACTCACGACACTGTTCCAAGTGACATTGCTCCCAAGCAAGGAAACTTTCTATGAGCACGAACCCGAGTATGAAAGACAGACTGATGGGAGAGCTACGACAAGCGCTGAGAGATGGCGACAAGCAGCGTAAACTAACCATCCGTATGCTGCAAGCGGCCATCATCAACGAAGAGAAGGCCGGCGACTCTCCCCGGGAGTTGACAGAAGAGAATATCCTGGAAATCATAGTCCGCCAGGTCAAGCAGCGTAGGGAATCCATCGCCGCGTATCAGAAGGGCAACCGCCAGGATCTGGTAGAAGAGGAACAGGTCCAATTGAGTATTCTCCTGGAATACCTTCCCAAACAGATGACCAGAGAGGAAATCGTAGCCATCGCTCAACAGGCCATAGCCGAGGTGGAAGCGACCGGTCCCCAGGACATGGGGAAAGTCATGCGTCACCTGATGCCCAGTCTCA
>JAKLPW010000357.1 GCA_022013675.1 Anaerolineae bacterium
GCCATCTCAATGCCTTCCTTGAGCGAGCCAGCCTTGACGTCCAGGAAGCCTCGGTCGAGGGCGCGCTCGATGATCTTAGCATCGGCGTCGACCACGAGGCAAACGCCGCCATGCATCGCCATCGCCCGGGGTTGGTTACGGCCCATGCCGCCCACGCCCGCGGTGAAGTAGATCCGCCCGACGAGCGAGCCGCCGAAGTGCTGATCGGCGACGGAGCCGAGGGTCTCGAACGTACCCTGGATCACGCCCTGAGTACCGATATACTCCCAGGGACCGGCCGTGTACTGCGCAAACATGGTCAGATTTTTGTCCTGCAGGTCGTAGAATACCTCCCAGGTGGCCTTCATGATGTTGGTGTTGGCCATCAACACGCGCGGTGCCAGCCGATGGGTCTTGAAGATCGCTACCGGCATGCCAGACTGGATGACGAGCGTCTCGTCGTTCTCCAATTCTTTCAGTGATTTGACGATAGCGTGGTAGCTCTCCCAGTTGCGGGCGCACTTGCCGATACCTCCGTAGATCACCAGCCTTTCGGGTGCTTCCGCGTTCTCCATGTTGTTTTCCAACATGCGCAGGAGCCCCTCTTGCTTCCAACCCTTGCAGCGCAAGGTCGCCCCCCGCTGGGCCTTGACCGAATAAAGTATCTCTGGTTTCATTGCGATTCTCCTTTCCTCCGTTTGATATGCTACTCCTACCTCAGTCGATGAGCGCCGTCTCAATGATCTGGTCCATGGAGAAATCGTGGACTTGGAGGTAGTGCTTCAGTACCTCTTCCAGCGCATCCAGCGGCACCGGGCCCACGATCTCGGTACCGGCGACGCTCACGCCGTGGCGCGCAGCTTCCGAGCGGATGGTTTCGAGCACGCGCGGGATGGGCGTTAGTGTGTAATTGATGAGGTTCATGGAGACCTGGACCATCTCCTCTTCTTCTAGCGCCAGCCCGATTGCTCGCACGTAGCGATAGCCGCCGTTGATGTGTTGCACGGCCCTGGCGATCCTGTTGGCGATGGCAAGGTCGGTCGTGCGCAGGTTCACATTGAAGGCCAGCAGCGGAAAGCGCACGCCGGTGACTGTCGCGCCCGACTTCGGATTGAAGGCAGCCGGTCCTTCGTCAGGCGTCCAGGCCGGGTCCTTGAGCTTCTCCTCCAGTGCTTCGTACTGCCCCTTGCGAATCTTGGGTAGCTTGTCTCGCTCAGGCCGGGTCGCCGCGTCTTCGTAGTAGTAGACCGGAACTCCCAGGCCGCCGAGGAACTTGCCGAACCTCCGGGCGAACTCAACCGCCTCTTCCGTCTCGATGCCGCGCACCGGGATGAAGGCCACCACATCCACGGCCCCCATCCTGGGGTGCGAACCCTGGTGCTGGGTCATGTCGATGAGCTCGATGGCCTTGGCCGCCATGCCTTTCGTCGCTGCGAGCACGGCTTCCGGTTCGCCCAGGTAGGTGAACACGGAACGATTGTGATCCGCGTCTGAGGAAGAATCCAGGATCTTGACTCCCTCCACCTGACGTATCTGGTCGAAGACCTGTTCGACGACCTCAAGGTTCCTTCCCTCACTGATATTCGGCTCGCACAACAGGACTTTCTTCATTATAATATATCTCCGCTGATAACATACATCTTCGATTATGATACATATCTCCGATTATGGCATGACTTCACTGAAAAAAGCCCAACCCAACCACAAAGGCACCAGGACACTAAGTTCATCAAAGATAAGGCTCAGGTTCTTCAATCTCAATATGCAAAATATCTAGCTTGCGCTCCCAGCTCCAGCACCCGCGCGCAGCGTTCGGCGTTGGTCAGTGGAACGAGCGAGGCATTGAGCCAGGCCGCCTGGATCGCTGCCCGGCGGCCGGCCATCTGCTCATCCGTTTGCTTCGGCAGCCTGAAGGCGCTGCGAACGTCCACGAACGCCTGGGAGTCCTCGTGCCCCCCGTCGAGCAACTGGTCTGAGATGGCTTCAGCTTCCACAGCTATCTCGATGTAGAAAAGATCTGGCTCCGTCCCTGCCGCTGGGCAGGCGGGCGACCATGGCTACCAGTGCTCCTGCCATGGCCCCAGCGATGGCCGAGGCCGTCCCGCCGCCGGTGGTGGTGTCTTCCGGGTCGAGCACTTTCGAGAACGCTGCCAGGTTAGCATCCATGCCCAGGTTTCTCCTTTGCTACCCTTGCTGGTGACAGCAGAGAGTATCGCATAGTTTGCCGCTTGCGTCAAGGTTGAGTTTCACCGCAGAGAGCGCAGAGGCCGCAGAGAGGAAAGACCTCGGAGGTTTATGGTGAGCCGGAAGCGTGACGGATTGTCGCCGAAAACCTCCGAGGTCTGGCGAATGGGTATTCTGACAGGGAGAATTCGTGTGATTCACCCCCCAAGGTCACCGGGGCATGAGTTTCCCGCATTCGTGATACCTGGTTGAAATTTCTCCCAGTTTCAGTACGCTTACACCGTCAGACCGATGAACTCACGAAAGGGGATGCGTGGTGTCTGAGGACTACGATTTCGAGCGAGCTTGGTCGGCCAAGTTCTCCAGCAGCCTGGGTGACACTGCCGGAGAAGAGGTCAGGAAAGAAGTACTGCAAGGCTGCGAGGAACTGTCATCAAGTTCCCGCCGCCAGGAAGTGATAGACTGGTCCAGGGGAGCCATGGGAAGGCTGGAGCCTGGCGTGAGTCAGGCAGGGGGACTGAGATCAGCCCCTGTCAGGATCATGGGGAAATTGATGAAGTGGCCGCAGCCCAGCACCTCGACATCGTCTATGCGGAAGCTCGTGGGCACGGACTCGTTGTTCTCCGCCATGAAAGAGAACCACACGCGCTCACCGGCGAAGGAGGTCAGGTCCACCTCGACCTGCTGCCACGTCTTGAGAGGAGCGGTGGCTGGCAGAGTCAGGATGACATCACCCTCGCCGCTGTGTTCGAAGTACAGGCTCAGGAGGTCACCCGGCTGAGCCTGAGCGACCTCGGCGCGCCACCAGAACCTCAGCGTGACGGGGCTGAGTACACCGTCGATGGTCATGCCGCGGTAGAGCTCGGCGCGGCTGTTGGTGGTGCCGCCGAGCCAGATGCCTTGGGAGCCCCAACGCCCGGTTCCCAGGGACGCCGGGCCGGCGAGGAGCCAGGGCCAGAGGTCGTCGGCCTCGAAGTCTCCGTTGCTGAGCAGGTTGCGGCAATCGGTGGGTGGCGTTGGTGTGGCGGTAGGGCCGCTGGTGGGCGTGGCGGAAGGCCCCGAGGTCCGCGTCGGCGTCGGGGTGTTGGTTGGCCTGCGGGTGGGCGTGGCGGAAGGCCCCGTGGTCCGCGTTGGCGTCGGGGTGTTGGTCGGGCTGCGGGTGGGCGTGGCGGTGGGTCTGGTTGGCGTAGGTGTCGCCGTCGGCATGTGGTAGTTGACGATCAGCCGGGGCCCGTTACCCCCTCCCTCTCTGCTGACGAAGCGGACGCAGTAGAGTGCTACGGAGAGGGGACCGCGCAACTCCACGCCGTAGTTGTGTGCCGGGTCGGCTTGCCACGCGGTGGCGAAGCTCGTGGCGTTCCAATTGTGCCAGCCTCCCCCGGACACTATCTGCGTCCCAGTGCCGATGTTCTCCGAAGACGGTCGCGTGTTCCAGGTGACCGTACCCTCGTTCCAGCTACTGGTCACGAAGAAGGCTCCCGCTTGTATGGGGAGAGTGCTGCCGGGCTCGACGATGGACAGGTACAATTGTATGGTCGCAGAGTCGATGATAGCGTCGGGCGGGAGCGCAGAAGCCAGGTCAAAGCGCACAAGAGAGAAGGCCGCGTACTCAGAGGTAGGCCCCACACCGTACGCCAATGCTAGGCTGGGTCCGCTGCCGTAGTTGTCCGGCCAACAGCTCCAGGTCTCTGCGTCCGCAGCGGCGGGGACAGTCACGGATTGCAGGGAAACTCCTGCCTCGTGTTGCTCGACCTGGCCGGCGGGTGGAGCCGCCGTCAGATCGGCCGTGCCCGCCATCAGTCCCGCCAGCGAGAGCACGAGGGCCACGGCCCAGAACATCTGCTTTCTCATCGTCTCCGTCTCCTTCCCCTATATGAGGCCCGCCTCAGGCCTACTATGACCCAAAGTGAGCAGGGTGAATAGGACAGTACCGCGGAAGCAGCAACGGGGCATGGGTCCGTGCCGACTGTGGCTACGGGGACAGAGATGGCGTTCCCTGCTTGAACTCAATATACCATGCTGACCCGGACTTGTCAACAGGAACCGCGCAAACCAACCCACATCTCTCCGCCGAACCCGTCGAGCATTATCGCCCCGCCCTCAACCCCTCCCGCTACGCAGGGGGGAAGCCGAGCAGTAGGTTCGTAGTAACGACTTCAGTCGTACAAAACCCCCTCAACCCCTCCCCCCGGGCTCTTTTTCACGCGAGCCTGTCCTGAGCGTAGTCGAAGGAGAGGGCTAGGGAGGGAGCCCTACCTTCGCCTCTGACGCCACCATCGCCAGCCACGCTTGGGAGTTGGCCCGCGCTCCAGCAGCTCCTCCAACGTGCATCGGCCCGTCGTCACCTCCAGAACATCGGCATCGGTGTAGCCCGTGATGAGCAGGTCCCTCACGTCGTAGCCAATGCGCGCACTCACATCGCCGATACTGCCCGGGGGCCACCCGGTCACGGATCGCCGCCGGGTGTAGGGTATCTCTCTGACGAGGCCGTTGACGACCTCGAGCACGGTATCGACGCCGTCCACGGTGATTGCATGCACGACCAGGCGCGGTTCCGCCATGCCGAGTTGCCGGATGACAATGTTGCCACTCTCATCCAGGGACAGTGACTGAATGGTGTTCAACTTGATCTGTTCTTGACCTACGAAGAGGCCGTCTTGATTGAGCTTCACCCCAGTGCCGAAACGGATAGTCTCGCCCAGGTGGTAGCGCTCTAGCATGGAAGCTGTACTGTTCATTGGACACTCCGCCGGCCCTGCGCAAGGCGCGCCCTGGAGAGCACACACCCCAGAATCGCCGCTGCTCCCAGTGCTGACAGAAGCAGCCACCACCACCTGGCCTCCCAGGGCCAGATGACGTTCCCCGCGTATTGCTCCTGTAGCTCCACAAAGCGCCCGAGGAAGGCCGTGAAAGCGGGGATGGGGATGATCACGGGATGGGTGTAGAAGGCGACGAATCCCAGCGCCAGGGTAGAGGCATAGATCAACCCATCCAGGTAGCCGTCCCACCGTCCCCAGCGCCAAACCGTGGCCAGAATGGCCGCCAGCCAGACAACGGGAGCGATGAGAATCGTTCCCCAGGCGAGCGCCGGCAGGGCGCTGAGCATCCCTAGGGCGAATAGGAGCATGAGGCGGCCCGAAGAGACGGGGGCACCACGTTGTTGTTGGTAGAGGAAGGTGTAGAGAAGATAGGGGAGACCGAGATACAGAACGCCGAGCAACGGATTGAGACTCAGCTCCTTGTAGAAGAGCGAATACCCGGCGGCAAGCTCCAGAAGGGAGATTGCACCGAACGTGAGGAGAAGACCCAGGAACAGGGAGGTGTGGATCTTGGCCCCCGACACTGTGGCTGAAACCGCCTTGAGGATCTCCCAGAACATGCCGGCCACGAAGATCAGCAGTGGCCAGGCCCCGAGCGCGCTCTCCCAATCCTCCGTGCCCAGCGCGAAGAAGACGCCGAAGAAGCCGTACAGCACGATGAAGCCAAACAGTGAGAGGCTGAAGAGACCCATCAGCCTCTCTGACGACAATTTCCGGGCCAGTAGTAGCACGATGGCCAAGACTACGATGGTGACGGTAAGATAGAGGCTGTAGTCCAGGGCCGATACCAGGACCAGCGAAGGGCTCAGCGAAACGTAGCACTCCAGCAGAGTCCGTCCCCAACCGTACTCCCACAGGAAGGTGGTCAGACCCAGCCCGGGGCCATGGGCCAGGAGATAGGCCACAGCGCTCCAGATCACCCACAGCGAGAACACCGTGGCAGTGAGGACCCTTGGCGGTATCAGGGACTTGGCTATCCCGGCTACCCTCTGGGCCATATTCTGAGCACCCTTGAAAAGGTCGAGGCCCAGCCAGACCCAGAAGAGGCTCACCAGGCCGAGAAGGTAGTGGAAGGATAGAAAGGCCCATTCGAAGACCTCATCAGCACTGGATCGCCGCAAGCTCAGAGCGTAGAGGGAGACGAAGAGGACCAGGGTCATAGTGAAGGCGATCGCTGGTCTGAACGACGGGGCTTTCCTCCTAACCAGCGGGTTCGCGACAAGGGCGAGGTAGAGCGCTGCCAAAACGAGTCTGCCCCACATCGCGGGGACAACGGCCGTCAGACCGAGGGAAGGGTAGCTCAACAGGGCTACCAGCCAGCTCAACAATGCCAGCAGGGGAAGCCGCCACCGCGCCGTCCGTCCCGGAGCTAGCGGAACGGAAGCCACCCAACCACCCAGAAGAAGCAGCCAGATGGGGGCCAGGGCAAACCAGAAGGTGCCTGCCAGGCCAAGCCCAGCGAGCAGGCCGAAGAACGCGGCATAGGCCGCGGCAAGCACGTAGACTCCCAGCCCGTAGGCAGCCGCGCCGGTGAGCAGGTAGGCCCAGGCGAAGGAAAAGACGAGAAGTGAGAGATAGAGGGCCGGCAGAGGAGCGCCTACTACCTCCCCCTCGTAGATCTCAGCCATCACGACGGGGTAACCCTGCCCCGCCAGGCGAAGGTAGGGGGTGGCAACCACAGCCAGGAGCAGCATGAACAGGCCGGGCCAGTAGAGCCGACCACCCAGCAGAGGGACTCTGAGCGTCTCGCGGCCAGCTAGCTCGCCGCGGAGCCACCCATCGACCACGTACGCCTTGGCTTCGTGGTAGAGGGTCCGGCCCGAGTCCCGCAGCGGGTTGGAGCGCTTTTCCTCGTTCATGCTTCGGGCATCCTCCTTCCGGCAGAGGCCATCTGTGTGTCGAGGATCTGCTCGACACGTAGACCACGGAGCCTTTCCTCTTGATCGGTATCCTCACGACGCCCCCTGCTCTCGTGAGGAGGTGCAATGGGTGCGAATGTCAGGTATTGTACCATCAGCGACTTCAGTCCGCAAGCTGCGCCGCGCCGCAATCCGCGCGCGCCGCGATCTCGCGCGAGCACAGAGGCTGAATCACTAAGTCTGGGCATTGGATTCTGAAACGAGCCCGCTTACGGCGGTGCGTGTCTGGCGAGCCGGAGACGGCTGTTCGCCCAGGCATTAGCGCCAGGGCTAGGGAGCAACGCCGGATCAATCTGGCTTGGGTGCAGGGGCGGTGTGGGGCCTTGTTCCCTCCCCTGTGCATGCCCTTCGCACGGGGGAGGGTTAGGGAGGGGGCCTGATAGCTGTTCGCTGATTCCAAAAGCTTCTCCCACTTGACCACGGGCTGAGCTTATGTTATCATTATGAGGAATGGTTCGAAATGGTGGAGGAGTGAAGGATCATGACTAAACTGAGTTCGAGCGCAAATCTGCTGCTGACCGAAGAATTGCTCAGGGAGATCAGGAAGCGCATTGAAGACGCTTTTTCGCCGGAACGGGCAATCCTCTTCGGTTCCTACGCTGAGAGACGAGCCACCGCCGATAGTGACCTTGATCTGTTAGTAGTCACGAAGCGATCTATGAGCCGCGCGGAGCGCCTCGCACGGACGCAGGACCTTTTTCGAGACATGCCCCTGTCTGTTCAGGTCATTACCATCTCGCGACAGGAGTTTGAGGAAACACGAGACGTGATCGGCGGCATTGCCTATCCCGCCGCGAAATATGGAAGAGTGATCTATGAGGAATCGTGAAGAGGTTATCAGGGATTTCGTCCAGGAGTGGCTTGAAAAAGCGGAAGCAGACCTTGAAGCTGCTGAGATCCTCGCAGCGCATGCGATGCACGATTACTTCACCTGCGCTTTCCACTGCCAGCAAGCATGTGAGAAGTTCCTCAAGGCCTACCTGGTGCGTCACCAGATCGAGTTTCGCAAGACGCACGACCTCGGCAAGCTTCTGGAGTTGGCGAGCCAGGCGGAGTCTGTTTTAGGGGAGGATCTGGCCTCCTCCAACTGGCTGACACCTTTTGGTGTAGAGTTTCGCTACCCTGGAGAGTACGAGGAAGTCGACCAGGCCAAGGCACAGAGTGCCCTGACAGAGGCGAAACAGGTCAAGCAAGTGGTCATGGAGCATCTGGGATCATATCTGGAGGCTGAGGATCATGGATGTGCTGGATGAGGAGAGCTTCGAGATAATGGGATAGACAGACCTGTCTCCAGTGATCCCGCGAGTGAGGAGCGAGGCTGGTTGTTTGACAGGATTAACAGGACTAATCGGACAACCTAGGCGGTAGAAATCTAGTGAATCTCAATCCGTCTGCATGAATTCACACCATTTGTCTAGCGATCACCCCAGGAGTAAACTACTTGACAAATGTTCAACTTATGGTATAATTGTAATGCGTCTGGGATGAGTCGTTGAGCGTCTCGTAGTGGGGCCGTTGGCCCCAACCCCAGTCGCGTTTTTCTTTCTTGGGGGAGAGAGGAGCGAGTGCATGTACTTGTGCTATGTCGATGAATCGGGAACTCCTGACATCCCGGGAAATACCTCCCACTTTGTGCTCGCTGGCATTTCCACACCTGTTTGGCACTGGAAAAACTGCGACCAAGAAATCCGTGCTATCAAAGCCAGATATGACCTTCAAGGTTCGGAAATACACACCGCATGGATACTCAGATGGTATCTTGAGCAGGACAAGGTGGCCAACTTCGATTCTCTGGACCACTTGCAGCGTCGATATGAGGTTGGTAGGATTCGAAATGCTGAATTGCTGAGGCTACAAGGAGCTGGAAGCCAGAAGCAAGCGCAGTACCGACAGAAGAAGAAGAACTACAGGAAGACGGATGCCTACATTCATTTGAGTCATAAGGAGAGAAAGGCCTTCATTAGTGAGCTTGCTCAGTGTGTTTCAAATTGGGGGTTTGCACGGCTCTTTGCAGAATGTATAGACAAGGTGCACTTCGATCCCGCTCGCGTTGCCAGAACCGTCGATGAACAAGCGTTCGAGCAAGTTGTCTCTCGTTTCGAGCAATACCTGCGATTCACTAGCGCAGACGGCTCCACCAGAAACTACGGGCTACTCATCCACGACAAGAATGAAACCGTTGCTAGAAGGCACACGCAGTAAGGATGCTCTTTGGCAAATCGCCTAGGGTATGCTAATATCCCCTTAGCTTATGGTGGCAGCGTAAGCAAGTGTGCGGACCTTCATAGAGGGCTGCTGCCGCGGGAGTACCAACGGATAGAACTACACGAGGAACACTCTTTGCCCATGTTCGTCCTCGTATGATGCTCTCAACTCCACGCCCTCTGTTTCTCTGCCTCAAAATGGCCGGCGCCAGCATCAGTCTGATATGCTGCACCATCTCTGCCAGGCCACCCTTCTTCTTGCAGCCGCAAGGCTGGGGATCAGTCACGAATTACCCTGCCCCGTCTACCTTGTTGCCCATCCCGTAGATCTTCACCAGCCGCATCGTCTGCATCACCCTTGCTCCCAATCCCACATCCGTGCCCTCTGTGCCTCGGTGGTTCTTCCCCCTTTTCACCACAGAGACACGGAGAATACAGAGTCAACTGCGTCTCTGTGCGTTGTATGCCGAGCTGTCGCTCTGCATATTGTATACTAGCTCGCACCTGCCAGAACAGGCACCTGATCCCACGTATGTCCTCTCAGGACACGTCCCGCTCGCTTCTTGTGGACTCCGCCCCACTGCTTGAAGAAGAAGGGCACGCGGGCCGCGAGGCATTGGTCACGAATGTCGATAACCCACTCCTCTGCCAATGGCTTCGCCCCAGGCCCCGACTCGCCACCCACGATGGCCCA
>JAKLPW010000030.1 GCA_022013675.1 Anaerolineae bacterium
GCCGGGCGGGCAATATCGCGTCTTGGCGCGCGGCCGCGGCGGCACTGCGGTCAGGCGGGCGGCGCGCCCGATGCCCGGCGCCGGGTGAACGGGTTAATGTCGGAGCGGGTGAGCCACCTGCTGCTCGCTGGCGAGCCCAGGCTGACTTACACGGATCGATGGTACTGGCGGGTGCCGGTCGACCTGACGTTCCCCTCCCGAGGGCGTGTAGGGAGTGTGGGAGAAGTGGACGTAGACGCCACGCTCGGAGAAGTGATGGTTAGCGAAGAATTGCTGGTGCTGATGATCCAACGGGCTGATCGTCTGGCGCGGGTGGTGTTGGAGACTCCCGTGGTGGAAAGTATAGCCAAAAATGGCTGACGTGATCTCGCTGCCACATCACCCCCAATCGGCCGAAGGTTTTTGTCTGGCGGCTTGCGCGCGGATGGTGCTAGCCTATTGGGGAAAGGCAGTATCTGAGAAAGATGTGGTGGAACTGCTGAGAATTGGAATATCGGGCGTACCCGCTTCGGCGATTCGGCGTTTGTCTCAATGGGGATGGGACGTGGACTACGGACGTGGCATATGGGTGGATTTGAAACAATGGCTCCAGAAGGGAATTCCTGTCATTGCCTTCGTCCGTACAGACTTCTTGGAATATTGGACAACGGATGTAGGCCACGCCGTTGTCGCCGTGAGCATGCCTGATGAGCAGGTTCACGTGCATGATCCCGCTATGGAAGAAGCCCCGGTGAGCGTCTCGGCGATTGGTTTTGAGGCTGCCTGGACCGAGATGGATTACGGTTACGCGGTCATCACACCCGCGTCCGGCGAGAGATGATAAGCTAGCAACCGGTAAAGGAGCAGGTAAACCCATGCAAATCCCTATGTCCTCACCCGACCTCACCGATGCCGACATCGCGGCGGTCAACGAAGTCTTGCAAACCCGCTACCTCAGCCTCGGCCCGCAGATCGAAGCGTTTGAGGAAGCCTTTGCTGCCACCGTCGGTGCGCGGTATGCCGTGGGAGTCAATTCCGGCACCAGTGGTCTGCACCTGGCCGTCATCGCGGCCGGGATTGAGGAAGGCGACCTGGTCATCACCACTCCCTTCTCCTTCATCGCCTCGGCCAACTGCATCCTCTTCGAGCGCGGTATCCCCATCTTCGTGGACGTAGACCCCGCCACGGGGAACATAGACCCGGCTCTGGTCGCTGAGGCCGTTGAAGACCTCGTCGCCAATCAATCATCTGCCAGCCATTGGCTCCCCCCATCCCTACGTGACCGTCCCTCCTCCCTCCTCCGTCCTCCCCCCTCCATCCTCCCCGTCCCCGTCTTCGGCCAACCCGCCGACATGGACCCCATCCGCAAGGTGGCCGACCGTCACAACCTGGTCATCATCGAGGACTCCTGCGAGGCCATCGGTGCCGAATATAAGGGTCGCAAGGCCGGCACCCTGGGCGATGTGGGTGTCTTCGCCTTCTATCCCAACAAGCAGATGACCACCGGCGAAGGTGGGATGATCGTCACCGGCCGCGATGAGTGGGACGCGCTATTCCGCAGTCTGCGCAACCAGGGGCGCGACATCTTCGACGCCTGGCTGAATCACACCCGCCTGGGCTACAACTACCGGATGGACGAGATGAGCGCCGCCCTTGGATTGGCCCAGTTGCAGCGCCTGGAGGAACTGCTGGCCAAGCGAGCGCGCGTGGCGCAGTGGTACAACGAGCGGCTATCGGGCCACGAACTCATCGAAACGCCGCACATCGCTGCCACGACGACACGGATGTCCTGGTTCGTGTACGTGGTGCGTATCGTACCCCCGGCCGATCGCGATGGAGTGATGGGGTTGCTCAGTGAGCGAGGGATTCCCAGTCGCCCCTATTTCACGCCCATTCACCTTCAGCCTTTCTACCGGCGCAGCTTTGGCTATCGCGAGGGCGATTTCCCCGTGACCGAGCGACTTGGCGCCACGAGCCTGTCTCTGCCCTTCTCCAGTGTGATGACTGAAGAGCAGGTGGAGTACGTGTGTGAGGCACTCAGGGCGGCGCTCTCCTATTAGGACGCAGATACACGCTGATCCACGCTGATTTTCCTGTTTTTATCTGCGTCCTAGCATCTGCGTGAATCCGCGTCCTGTTTTGAGACTTGTTCTGTACGGCCTGGGCCTGTGTGCTTCCTGGTGGACAGGAAGCGCCGGTGATGGTATACTTGATGTAGCCAGTAGCTTGAAGCGTGAGATCTGCGCGA
>JAKLPW010000358.1 GCA_022013675.1 Anaerolineae bacterium
GGAAGAATCTCGTTGCTTGCATAAGAGAAACGCTTGTTTGCGTAGAACGAGATTCTTCCCTTCGGCTTGGTCCCTTCGGCTCCGCTCAGGACGTGCTCAGAATGATCAGCTCTCTCAAAAGCAGTCTGATGGAGTAGTAGGGGATGCACGAGAACCGCGCTACTGGATGTGAGTTACGCTTTCGTCATACCGCCCGTCAGGGAACTAGCTCTATGCGAGCAATGCACCACAATCCTAGAAGTCTGGCCGAAAACCTCTCCAGGTCGAATACGGGATACCATATGTTGTGGGTCGTGCTCACTTCGCTACGGCATATGGTATGGCACAAGCATCAGGTAGCACTTTTCGGCCACGCTTCTAGGCCGATGCCGCCCGATCCTTCTCAATGAGGATCTTAAGAGCCTCAACGGCTGTCCGGAGGAGCGGGTCCAGATCAGTTAGCTTGGCGCGCTCTTCTGACGACAGGGGAGGTAATTCCTGATTCCCGGCCACTAGCATGACACCACCAGCCCGCTTCTTCAAGACGCTGCATACGACGAAGATCGTCGCTGCCTCCATCTCCGAGCAGAGAACTCCTCCAGCGATCCAAGCCTTCCAGCGGTTCTGCAGCCGGTAACTCACAGGCATACGCTCTGGCTGATGCTGGCCGTAGAAGGAGTCCTTGGACTGGCTGATGCCCACATGGTATGGGAAGCCCAGCTTCTCGGCAGCCTCTCGTAGTGCCAGAGTAACATCGATATTGGCCACGGCAGGGAACGCCAGAGGCATGTAATGCTCCGCCGTGCCCTCGTCGCGCACAGCGCCGGAAGTGATGGCCAGATCCCCCACCTTGGTGTACTTCTGCATGCCGCCCGAGGTACCCACGCGAATAAACGTATCCGCGCCGATTTTGGAGAGCTCCTCCACGGCGATGGCCGTGGAAGGTCCACCGATGCCCGTTGAGGTTACCGACACTTTCTCGCCCAGCAGGTAACCAGTGTACGTCGTGTATTCGCGGTGCTGGGCTACTTTCTTCGCATTGTCGAAGTACTTGGAGATAGGCTCGCAGCGCCCAGGATCACCCGGGAGTAGCACATACCTACCCACATCACCCTTTTTCATCTGGATGTGGTACATAATTTCCATCTGTTCCATAGCACACTTCTCCTATCAATCACTTACTGTTCAGCACATACCGCTCCTGCTACCTGTCTAAAGAGGAGCTGAGACCCAACCGCGTTTCTGCCATTGTGCCCTCCAGCCAATCATCTGGTGAGGTCGCTCGACTCCGTGCCTATGCTTTGGACGCACGTCGTATGAGAACGATTGTAAAGGTCACGAACGTCACGGCGCATCCCACCACTAGGAAGACTGAAAGCCAGGGTGGCAGGAAGATGGTTTCGCTCCAATCGAGAGCAACCTTGTAACGCTGCACGAGAAAGACCCCCACTGCGCTGACGACGACACCCAAGATGCCGACAATCCAGTCGGTGGCGGTGGCCTCTATCTTGCGAAGGCTCGTCTTCTTACCCTTGGAACCAAAACCGCGCGACTCCAGGCTCATGGAGAGCTGCTGCACGCGCTCGATGGTCCCGGCAAAGACCGGCACCATGCTGGGCAGAACAGCGCCGAAGCCGTGAGCCTTCATGGCACGCGAGCGCTGCGCGCTCAGTACGATGGTGAACTCCCGCTGTACGATAGGGATGAGATGCAGGCTGGCCATGAGCATGAAGTTCAACTCATATGGCACGCCGATGGCCTGCAATGCGGCGAACAAATCGCTGAGGTGAGTAGTCATCACCGCCAGCAAGGTCAGGTTGCTGGCTGCCCAGGCACGTGCCAGCATGGAGAGCCCGCTGTATACTCCCTCGTTGTAGATAGTGAAAGGGCCAATGGTGGCAACGGGAATCCACGGTTGCGGGAAGGCCGGCGCCAGCGACTGGAAAACCATCAGCGAGAGACTGATAGGGAAGAGAATGAGTATGAACTGTCTATATCCCTTCCATGTCCCGGATAAAAAGAAGAGCAGCAGCCCTGCCAGGAACACTAGGCCCAGCACGAGGGGATTGCGTGTGGAGAAAGTCAGGACTATCACGCCTAATGCCCACGTGAATTTTGATAGGGGATGAAGGCGGTGAAAGAAAGTGTTTCCCGGTATATGAACGATAGGAATCGGCAGATAATTGGCACTCACAGTTATGCCTCCTCGATGTCAGGGTTGTTCCCGACTATAGGGTCTTAGCCAGCGGCTCGGCCAGCTCTTCCACCCGAAGCGCAGCCTCGGGCAAGCCTGATCGGTAGATGCGGCGGCTAAGTTGGGTGATCTGCGGTGGGTGCAGATTCGTTCGCTCCATCAATTGATCGTCTGAGAATATCTCTCGGGGGGACCCGTCTCCAATGATCTCCGCCTGCCAGAGGACGACCAGCCGGTCGGTAGCTTCGGCTTGCAGGATCATGTCGTGAGACACAATGATCACGGTTGCGCCCGTCTCTCGCAGCTTCTGGATCAACTTGTGCACCAGACGCACCCCAATGTGATCCTGGCCTGTAGTCGGCTCGTCGAGCACGAAGATCTTGGGCTGCATGGCGTAGATGGCAGCCATGGTCACAAGCTTGCGCACCGGGAAGCTCAGGCGGTACGGATGGCTATCACGGATATCTTCCAAGTCGAAGAAATCGATGGCCTGCTCGACCTGCTCTTCTACTTCCCGTTCCTCCAAACCCAGGTTCCTTGGCCCGAACGAGATCTCTTTAGTCACTGAATTGGCGAAGAGCTGGTGATTGGGGTTCTGGAAGACGTAGCCCACGTTGCGCGAGAGCTCGGCCGTTCCGTGGCTGCCTACGTCCATACCATTGACGAGCACTTGCCCCCTGGAGGGTTTGAGCAACCCGTTGAAGTGCTTGACCAAAGTGGTCTTTCCTGAGCCGTTCTGGCCGATGACTCCCACTACCTCGCCCTCAGTAATGGTCAAGTTGGCATCGCGCAGGGCAGTAACTTCGCCTGGGTAGATGTGCCAAAGATCCTCGCATACGATGATGTTCTCAGGCATGGGCACTCTCCTTCCAACGATTCTGGATGGTCTCGACCGCTTCGTCCACGGTGATAGGATACTCGCCATCCCATTTGCCCGCGGTCATCTGCAGGATGTGCGCCAAAGCAGTCACCTGGGGCACACGCAGGCCGATTGACTGAAGGGCATCCACCTCACTGAAGACCTCCCGGGGTGTACCGCCGAGCACGATGCGTCCCTCGTTCAGCACAAAGATTTTGTCAGCGTAAAGGGCCATCACTTCTACTTCGTGCTCAGCTATGATTATGGTGGTGCCGCTCTCACGATTCAACCGGGCACAGACCTCGAAGACCTCCTGCTTACCGATGGGGTCCAGATTCGAAGTAGGCTCGTCCAGCACCAGGATATCCGGATGGATGGCCAGAGCGGCGGCGATGGCCAGCCGCTGTTGCTGCCCGCCAGAAAGGGCCATAGGGGAGCGCTCTTCGTAGCCAGCCAAGCCCACGATGTCCAGCACTTCAGAGATACGTCGGCGGATCTCCTCGCGAGGGATACCCCGGCTCTCCAACCCCAGGGCAATCTCCTCCTCTACCGACATTTGGCTGAGTTGAAACTCTGGGTTGTCAAAGACCATCCCCACAAGAAGAGCTATTTCACGCACTTCGTGCTCGACAGTGTTCATTCCACCTACGGTGACACGTCCCACCATCTCTCCCATAAACATCTTAGGCACGATGCCATTCAAAGTCAGACACAAGGTGGTCTTCCCTGCGCCACAGGGCCCCACAATGGCAACATACTCGCCCTTGCTTATTTCCAGGTTGACCTCCTGAAGCGCTGGGACGTCAGTGTCGGCGTATTGGTAGGTCAGGTTCTCTATACGGATATAATCTTCGGACATTGACTGCTCCTCCGAGTGAAGAATAATGTCGGATGATATGATTGCTGAAATGGGAAACGAAAGAGACAGGCTGGCGTGCCCCCTCAACCCAGGGACTCCAGGTGCGAACGTTTCCGTATGGAAGGAAATCGCTCGCTGCTCAAGACCCGGACCCCCCGTCACGTCAGCCTGCCCACGACATGTCATCCAACCAAGAACCATGCGTCTGGGTCAGTATTTATGAGGGAAGAGAGCGACCTATTCGCCCGACTCCTTCATCAACAGCACCGCCACGCCCGCCA
>JAKLPW010000359.1 GCA_022013675.1 Anaerolineae bacterium
CGCAGCGGTAGCGCAGAACATGCCTTGGTGGGGTGGCATGGGCATGTCCGCCCTGGTCTTCGCCGGAAGCGCCCAGTTTATCGCCGTGGGTCTGGTAGCCGCGGGGAGCAGCCCCGCTGTCCATCATCATCACCACCGCGCTGGTGAACCTGCGCTTCGTTCTGATGAGCTCGGCCCTCTCGCCCGTACTCCGCAAGAAAGGACCCCTCTGGCAGCTATTGCTGGCGTTCTTCGTGGTAGACGAGTCCTTCGCCGTCAGCAGCGTGGAGTTCGAGCGCGGTAAGAGTGATGCTATGTTCTTTCTAGGCTCCGGCCTGGCGCTCTACTTCATTTGGCAGTTGAGCACCGCCGCCGGTATCTGGTTTGGCCCCCTAATCCCGGAAGGGTTCGGGCTAGAATTTGCACTCTCTGCCAGCTTCATCGGCTTGTTGGCTCTCTTGATTCGATCTCGTCCGGCGGCCCTGGTTGGCCTGCTAGCAGCCATCCTGTCCCTGGCGCTATACTACGCATTGCCCGGGACGTGGGCACCCTTGATCGCCGCTCTCATTGCGGCGACGATAGGAGTGATATGGGAACAACGGAAACGTGGGGACTGATTCTCGGCATGGCCCTGGTAACTTACCTGATCCGTTATCTGCCGCTGGCCTTCCTCAGCCAGGTTGAGATACCCTCCTGGTTCGCTCGCTGGCTGGAGTTGGCGACAGCGGCCATCCTGGCGGCCATGCTAGCGCCCACGGTGCTGATCGTCAAGGACAGGATTGATCTGTCCCTCAGCAATGCCAATTTCTGGGCCGCCATACCCGCCGCTCTGGTCGCTTGGCGAACCTGTAACATAATGCTCACCATCCTGGTAGGCATGGCAGCCTCGGCGGTCATCCAACAGGCAGTGTGGTGAATCGAATAGCATCGGCCGTTTTTCCAGAATGATGCGAATACTCATGAACAAAAGACTGAGAATACGTGATAATTCGTGCAGTTCGCGGCAAATCTCACCATTGCTGGCCACCAACCCTTGAGAGGGGAACTACTCGAAAGGTAAGGAGCTCCAAATGAACGAAGACCTGACAGCTTATCGGCGTTACTTCCCCATCACTCAGCGCTACGCCTTTTTGAATCACGCCAGCGCTGCCCCGCTCTCCACGAGGGTCCAGGAAGCGATGCAAAGGCTGATCGGTGCCCGTGTGACGGGCGAGGACTTGAGTACCGACGGAGAGGCCATCGTGGTACACCTGCGCGAGATGTGCGCAGAGCTAGTGGGAGGCGAACCTGAGGAGATAGCCCTGACGCGCAATACATCCCACGGCCTTAACATCGCTGCCAACGGCATCCTCTGGCGTCCAGGCGATAACCTCATCACGGCCCAGACCGAGTTCCCGGCCAATGTCTATCCCTGGACCAATCTGAGCCGCAAAGGCATTGAGGTCCGTTTCGCGCCCGCGCCCGACAACCGCATCCTGGTAGAGGACATCGAAAAGTTGCTGGACGAACGCACGCGTCTGGTGGCCCTCAGCTTCGTCGAGTTCTACACCGGATACCGCAACGACCTGACGGCGATCGGGCAGATCTGTGATGATCGAGGGATCTTCTTCAGCGCAGACGCCATTCAGGGACTGGGCGCTCTGCCTCTTGATGCCCGCGCGGCCAAACTGGATTTCTTGTCCACCGGAGCCGCGAAATGGTTGATGGGCCCCATCGGGACGGGGTTCTTCTGGTGCCGCAAGGAATTCACCGAGCATCTCATCCCTGCCGTGGCGGGTTGGCGCGGCGTCGTGGACACGGACGACTACTTCCGCTACGATTCTCCCTTGAGGAGCGACGCACGCCGTTTCGAGGAGGGGTCACCCAACGTGGCGGGCTTGTGGGGTTTTGAGGCCAGCCTGAGCCTACTGCTGGAAGTGGGTATCCCTCGCATCGAGGCGCACATCATGGCCCTCACGGATTACCTGATCGTGGGCCTTCAGGATCGAGGCTATCCCATTATCAGTCCGATAGCCTCACGCTCGGAGCGATCGGGCATCATCACCTTCCTACCAAAGTCAGGAAGCGCGGAGGAGCTCCATCAGAGCCTCACCGAGGCCGACGTGGTCGTCTCGCAGCGGGGACCGGGCATCCGCGTGTCTCCTCATTTCTACAATACAGGGGAAGACATAGATCGCCTGTTGGACGTCCTGCCTTGACCTAATGCATTAGGTGCCCGGCACTTCAGAAAGTGCCGGGCACCTAAGATACTCGTTGAGAGAGGGTCTCCTGACCGAGCTTGTAACTCGCACCTGATGACTTGCAGTCAGGAAGCTGGAGTCACGGCAGGCGTGGGCGATGGAGGGAGCGGCGCAGGGACATCCTGAACCACACTCACCACCCCCCTATCCCCATCGGCGACATATACCTCGCCCGTACGCTGGTTCACGGCTATGTGCCTGGGCCTGCCGAACAAAGCCAGGTCTGCCACCAAGCCCAGGGATCGCGTATCCAGCACCCGAAGCAGATACCCGTCTCCCTCTGCCGGAACCAACGACTCTCCAAGGCCGAGGAACAGATGATGCGTGCCAGCGAGCAGCGCCAGGGCCGTCGGATAGCGGTCCAGACGCATCTCACTCTCCTTCGTCATCCCCTCCACGTCATCCACGTAGAGCCAGGTATAGGAGAAGCGAGTCGCAACTGAGTAGAGCTTTTGAGTTGCTGCATCGTAGGCCATGGCTCCAGCACTCAAGCCACCCAACGATCCGGAGAGCATCTCCAGTGTCTTGGCGTCCCACATCGAGATAACGAGCCCGGCGTTGGAGCCCGGGATACCATTGTATGCACGCACAAACAACCAGCCACTGGCCGAATCAACCAGGGTATCAACGGGAAGTTCCACGCTCTTGTACGCTGTCGGCACGCCAACGTGGTCGATGATCTCGTTCGTATCCCCATCGATCACCACGTCCCCTGAGTAGATCACATTGCGCCCCGTGTCCACCGACACGCCCTGGGGGCGGAGATTCAGGGGCACCATGGCCACCACCTGGCGGGACTCGGCATCAACTACCGACAGGCTGGAGTCCACGTGATTCACCACGTAGATTCGCCCCGTCATCTCGTTGACAGCTACATCGGTGGGATGACGACCAACCAGAACCTCACCAACGACCTTCCCTTTCTCCCAGACAGCAAGCCGGTCCATACTGGTAATCGTGATGTAGAGCCGATCCAGGCGCGAGTCAACCGCCAGCCCCCCGATATCAATGGCCAGGGGGATGACATTGATGACGCGATTGGTCGCGCCGTCTATCACGTTGATGTTGTTGCTCCCGGCGTTGGCCACGAATATTGTATTCGTCTCCACGTCTACCGTGATGGCGTCCGGCCGCCGGCCTACCCCGATAGTGGCCACCATCTCGTTCGACTCCCCATCTATCACCGTCACTGTATCGGACCAGGTGCTGGTCACGTATACCCTACCGGTGCGGGGATTGACCGCCGCCCCACCCGGGTCCGCGCCTACTAGCGCCCGCCCCCGGACTCTCTGGATATCTTCACCCAACGCCACCAGATACTGCTGACCTTCGTCAGGATCGTAGTCGTTGATGTACACTCGGCCGGTGAGAGGATTTATCGCCAGTGTGCGGTAGTTCTTGAAGCTGGCGGTGTCAACACGGGCCAGAGCTTCCAGATCCACGATATGTACGTTGTTATAGGTACTGACGTACAGGCGCTGCCCGCCAACATCGGCAACTATGGCAAGAATGCCAAACCCGGACCCCACGGGAATGTTCCCCAAGGGCTCTCCACTCTCGCCATCGTGAACATAGATCGTCGAACTGCGCTTTGAACCGACGTAGAGTTTCCCATCCACCAGAGCCAACGAGCCTGGCTCCTCGCCGGTTTCCCAGGTCACGACGACCTGCCCGACACTGATCACACTGATACTGTCGTCCCCAGAATTAGCGACGTAGACCCGGCCTTCTGCGAGATCCACGGCCAGCGCGGCGGGATGCGATCCCACCGACACCACATCCACGACCTTCCCGCCTTCAACGAGAGAGACGTTGTTAGTGTCCCAATTGGCCACGTAGAGGCGCTCCCCTAGAATCGCCAAGGCGCTGGGGTTTCTCCCTGTTCCCGGAAGCGAATACAATTCCAGCGTTTCCACCAGACTGAGCTCGGGCTCGAGAGTTGCCGTAGGTTTTGTTATCGGTGTTGCCGTAGCTGCAGGCCTAGCAGTAGCCGTGGAGGTGAAGATAGGGAGTGCTGTGGGCGTAGCAGTAACGACCGCGACCACGGTGGTGGTGATGGCCAAAGTCGGGGGAGGGGTCGCGGCTGGGAGCGGAGTGGCAGTCGGAGAGGGATTGCAGCTCACCAGCAGCAACGCGATCAGCAACGGGCATACGTACCTGAGGCTTTTTCTACGCATGATTGACCTCCTCGAAGCATTGGACCCGAGACTTCCGAAGTTTCCCCAGCGCGCGTGCTTTCTACCGATGGGGAAGGTCTCCTGACCGACCCCTCACCACCAATCACCAATCGCTCAGTCGGGAGACACTCGCACAACGGCGACTCCGTGGTTACTTTCTACCGATGGGAAAGGTCTCCTGACCGACCCCTCACCGCCAATCAGCAAGCGCTCGGTCGGGAGACACTCGCACAACGGCGACTCCGTGGTTACTCTCTCTCGTCCAATTCCTCTAGCCGCCTCATTATCGCGAGCAGTTTCGGCACCGTTCCCTGAGTAAGAGGGCGCGCCGGCAGGAATGGGCAGCTCTCACCATAGCGCACAGAAGCCTCAAACGTACCGATACGCTTCGCTAGTTTGACGATATCCACCTTGTCCATGCCGATCAGCGGTCGCAGGATCGGCTTTGGTATCCCGTACGAGACAACTTCCAGGTTGTGCAGGGTCTGACTCGCCACCTGCCCCATACTATCGCCCATCACCAGCGCGGATGCCCCCATCTCTTCAGCCACCTCTGCCGCCTTCAACAACAGTGCGCGTTTGCAAAAAACGCAGGTCCAGCGCTCGGCTCCGATAACTCGCAGGCGCCGGCAAGTATCGCCCAAAACCTCAGCATGGTCGAGGACAATGGGGCGAATGTCCCAACCGTAGGAATAATCCGACAACACCTTGCAGTTCTCCAGCGCCTTGGTGGCCCCAGTATCACTTTGGCGAAAATGCAAGGGAATCACGCCACAGCCACGTTTCATCATCATCCAGGCCGCCACCGGCGAGTCAATCCCGCCGGAGACCAGGGCAACCACGCGGCCCTCTATGCCAAGGGGCAGCCCTCCTGGCGCGGGTATGACTTTCCCGTAGACGTAGGTTCCTTCCCGACGTACCTCGACGCCAATGGTGATCTGGGGCTTTCTCAGGTCCACGCGAGCACCTGTCTTCTCAATGATGTAGCCGCCAACCTCCCTGTCAATCTCAGGCGATATGAGGGGAAAGGTTTTGTCAGCCCGCCTGGCACTCACGCGGAAAGTGACTGCCTCGTTCAGATCCACCTCCCGAGCTAGCCGTAAGGCCTCTTCCTTGATGAAATCCATGCTCGAGGGAACCTCCGCCACGGGACTAAGGGACACCAACCCAAAGACCTTTCGGATCCCCTCCACAGCAGCATCAACGTCATCGGTCTCCACCATGATCCGGCCTCGGGAACTCCGAACCTCTCCACCAAGTCCATGCTTCTTCAAACAATCCCGAATGTTGTGCCGCAATCGTTTGATGAACATGCCACGGTTGCCCCCCTTGAGGGCCACTTCTCCGTAGCGCACCAGGATCAATCCCATCACTCTCTCCACTCTCAGACCTGATCAATCTTGCCTTTGATTATAGCCTGGAACGATATCACCGTCAATCAGGCCTCCCAGCGAGCTGACGGAGAGCCAGCCAGGGATTGAAGAGTCCTGAAGTGAGGAGTGCCCGCAGGAACTGGGGGCTCCGACCTCAGAGGGTTTCACGATGCAAGACAACAACACTCCGCAGATCCTAGACGTGTGATGCCGTCATAGAGTTCCTGGACGCAAGGCGAAACCTCGGAGGTCTGAGTGAAAACAGAGTAAAGGCCCTTGAGCGCACCATCGCGCTCAAGGGCCCCATCAGCCGGTGATATTCTTTCGAATATCACATCCCTACAATCCCCAAAAAGGGGGCAGATCAGCGGTAGTTGACCTCCCACACAGGTATACCGTAAGGTGGAGTTGCTGCTACTGGCATCCCATTGCCCACTAAATCCCGAACCTCCGCCACCAGACGGCGCAGGCTGACCGGCTTGGCGATGTACCTCTCGGCCCCCAACGTAGTCGCGCGGTCGCAGTAGCTGCTACCAGATAGCGCCGACAAGACGATTACGGGAACATCGGAGGTCCGCGGATCGCTCTTGATCCTCTGCAGAACATTCAGTCCGTCTATCTCTGGCAACAGAAGATCGAGGATGACCAAATCAAAATCATCCATGCTAATCTGTCTGAGGGCATCCAGACCATCAACCGCTAGACGAACCGCGTAATTCTCACTCTTCAGGCGGTATTCGAGTACCGCACGAATATTGGCATCGTCATCCACAACGAGTACTTTCTTCACAGCGTCAACCTTCTCTTTGACCATTCTTCTCAACGGTATCTCCCGCATTCCTTCGCTTGTTCCTATATAGTAGTCGTTCTAAATGGTCAAAATCCCTGAGAAACAGGACACAAAAAAGCGAACTTGGTGAAATCAAGTTCGCTTTTCGCTTAATTCGCCTCCCTCAGGTTTCCCTCCTGATACCAAGAAGGTGAACCATCTAGCTCAACAGGGCCATCGCCATTTCCCCAGACCAAGGCGGTAATGAGAATTTCCACCTTCTGGCCGGGCTTGATCGCTCCCAGGCGCACCGTCAATTGTGGTGGCGAGAATGAGATGATCCCTCGAGATGTCTCGACTCGCAGAGGGATGAGACAATCAGACAACATATCTGCCACCACGATATCCTTCATGGGCTCCGTACCATGGTTGACTATGACGATACGACCCTGCACGATATCACCCGCCTTGGCATGGGTCTGAGACCACGAGACAGCAGACAGTGACATCATCTCTAAAGGCGTGGGGCTGGGCACCGGCGTCGGCGAGGGCACAGTTGTGGCAGTCGCCGTCGGTGAGGAAGTTGGACTCGGCTCCATGGTAGGAGATGGGGTAGTGCTCGGTTCCAACGTTGGTGAGAGCGTAGGACTCGGTTCCACCGTCGGCGTGGACGTGGGATTCGGTTCCACCTTCCGTGTTGGCATCGGCGTAGCCGTGGCCGTATGAGTCGGACTGAGTGTAGATGTTAGTGTAAACGTAGGCACCGGCGTCGAAGTTGGCGTGAGTGTAGCCGTTGGTGTCCAAGTCGGCGTGTACGTCGCCGTCGGTGTCCAAGTCGACGTGTACGTCGCCGTCGGTGTCCAAGTCGACGTGTACGTCGCCGTCGGTGTCCAAGTCGACGTGTACGTCGCCGTCGGTGTCCAAGTCGGCGTGTACGTCGCCGTCGGTGGCTTGGTCGGGCTAGGCGTCGCTGTCGGTGGCTTGGTCGGGCTCGGTGTGACCGTTGGTGGCATGGTCGGGCTGGGCGTCTCCGTCGGTGGCTGGGTCGGGCTGGGCGTCTCCGTCGGTGCCTTGGTCGGGCTGGGCGTCTCCGTCGGTGCCTTGGTTGGGCTGGGCGTGACCGTCGGCGTCTTCGTGGCAGGGCGTACGTCAAAGTCGGTGTACCTGCAGTCAATTCCAACACGGCAGTTGGTGCAGGGACCTTCCGGGGCATCAAGCGTAAAGGCGCAGAGACGCCCGTACTCGTCTGGCACGGCGTCGCCAGAAACCTCGTCTCCCGAACCGCAGGTTGGCTCGACGACCCACCTCACAGCTACGCCAGGCTCAAAGTCATAGCCGTTGACATACACCGCTTCGCCGACGACAAACATTTTCGTGCGGGCTGACCGCTCCGCACAGCCGTCTCTAGATAGCCAGATGTCTTGACACAGTGGCCCTTGGGCCTCGACATCGGCACTCACCCATGGAGCAATAGCTCCACTCAGTAAGAGCAAGCTGCAGAAGGCTATCGAGAATACGGTCCCCAAGAGCGCTTCCCTCCGGTGTTTCACTAGGTCCTCCTCATGAACGCTACCACACCCTCGGCTCGCTCCTCCCTACCCGATATTCCCCCCATGTTCAGTTCTATTGATACCAATTCTGACTCTATTTTACACAAATTATTCATTTAGTGCAACCTGATAACCATCCCAGCCACAAACTCATTTCCGGCCGCATCGCTCACCCTCAAGTCTACTTTGTTGTCCCCAGTCTGGAAGGGTATCTGGATAGAGAAACGACCTTGCCCATCCACAGCCACCTCTATCTCGTTGACAAACACATGCGCGCCGGGTTCCGTCATTCCCTCAAGTAAGATCGGCGACGAAAACACATCCGGCCAATAGGGTGAGATAATCTCAAGTTTAGGAGGTGTCCGATCGAATTCCAGGTGGATATGGTTTGACTCAGAGCTAGTTGTCCCACGAGGCCCGGTGGCTACAGCCCAGATCTCGTAGTCATTCTCTGACAGAGACTGGATTTCGTACTCGAAGTGGCCCTGCGCGTTGGCCAGAGTTTGGCCAAGATGACCATCAGACGAGGACATCACCACCATACTGCCAGGCTGGGCACGACCCTGGATGAGAACGACTGCCTCTTTGGTAACTGTGCGGTCGCCAGGGATCTCAATAATCGGAGGCTGAGGCCGCACCATTTCATCAAGAGCAAGTGCGGTATCGATCTCCTCCCATTCATGAACCACGAAGGGGCGATCGCCAACTTCGACGGTTATGTCGCCTCTATCTGAGGCCAGTTGCACGTGATTCGAGTCTATCACTCTTGCGCGGAATACCGCTTCTGAGACCTCCGCCCGGACACCGGGCATCTCAAACGAGGCACTGGTATTACTGTCGCCCGTGTATTGCATCCCCCCCTTCTGAAGCCCAAAGAGTATGGCACTCTCTTGCTCCTTCGCTCCCCTTGGCGAGATGCTTAACAGAGAGTTCCTCTCCAAATAGATCTGGGTACCTTCCGCGAGTTTCACAGTCATATCCTGGTCTTCGGTCGTTGCGATGCTCCATTCTCCCCTCACGACCTTTTCATCCCCGGCCTTGACTCTTGTCGACGTCTCGCGACCCAGAATGTCCTTTTGGATGATCTTGCCAGACCCTTCGAGGATATCGACTGCAACCCTAGGCTGGCTTGGATTCCAGGGCAGTGGTACATTGTAAGCCACCAGTGACAGCACCAACAAGAAGGCCGCCACGAGAGCAGCGCCAGCCAACAAGGGTCGCACGGCGAAAGCCCTCTCCCAGAGAGATACGATCCTGAATGATCGCTTACGGGAGATAACCGCAAACTCAGCCATCACATGCTTGAATACCTCCTCCCGAACGACAGGAGGAGATTCAACCGGCGGGTAAGCCTGGGAGATCAGCGTCTTCAGTTGTTCTTCGTTGGCATCGAAAAGATGCCCCCTGGTCTCCATCAACTAACTCTCGACTTCCCTGTCCAACTCTTGCGCTTTAACAGCAGCCCGAAACACTTTCCGCGCTTGCGTTATCAGCGACTCGACTGATTTCAAAGACCTGTTCATCGAACGGGCGATTTCCTTCACGGAGAAACCCTCTACGTAGCGGAAAACCAGCACTTCGCGATAGCGTAGAGGCAATTCCAGCATTGCCCGCCGCACCACATCATACGCCTCAAGGGCTGCCCCTGGATCCTCAGCCCTTGACATGAGGCCAGCAGCCAACTGCGCAGATTCTTCTGAGAGCCCCCTTCTCATTTCTGCACGGCGGTGCTCGCGGCGTCTGAGATCCGCTGCCTTGCGCCAGGCAACTCCGCACAACCAGGCATAAAGGCGGCTATCTCCCCGAAAAGTATGCATGTACCGCAAAGCGGCAATGAACGTTTCCTGAAGCACATCCTTGGCATCAGCATGATCACGTCCCACCTGATAGAAGACGAAGCTATACAGCCTGTCATAGTAGGAATGATAGAATTCCTCTACGGCCTGCTTATCGCCCTTCAGGATGCGTTGCACCAGGAGCAATTCCTGGGCTCGCTCGTCAGGCTCCGGAGGCACAGCGCCCCCGGAGCGAGAGTGACTCATGCTCACACTCGCCCTGCCTACATATAAGTCGTCGGAAACTAGCAAAATCCCGCTTTTCAGCCCACTATTGTGATAACACAGTATGGAAACTGCCAGGATAGTACTTTCCGAGTCAGTGTAACTACGTTAACTGTTAGTTGACTATCACAAACATGACGAAGAAAGTAGAGAAAAGTGTCGATTGGCACTTTGAAGACAAAACCCAAGAGGAAACAACAACATGGGAAGGCTCCTCGCGAATCCAAGACGCTACCTCGTGGCAAACATAGCTGCTCCGTGGATATCCTAATCGGATTGCTGTCCCGGCATGGCGCTACAAGTGTACCCACCAAGGTCGCAGACTCTATAGGCTCGCTTCCGCCTCCAAGCATCATCCAGAGCCTACCGAACAATGAGCCACCTTGCAGGTCCGCACTCTTCGACAATCTCCGAGTGCCTGCCTTGGTGGCTCAGGAGAGTGCCGAGACAGACTTCGGAAGTCTGGTGAGTGGCTTCTTCGACCTCTTCCTCAAAACACATGCTCCGCAAGCAATACGACCGTAGTACTAGGCAGGACGTTTGCGCAACCGGCGGAAGAACTGGCCGACCTCACCTTTTTCCCAGACAACAAGTAAGGGCACAGCGACGCAAAGGGACGAGTATGTGCCCGTAATCATGCCCAGTAAAATGGCGAAAATGAACTGCTTGATAGTAGCTCCGCCGAAAAGCAAGATAGCTACCATGATGAAGATCGCATTAAGCTGCGTAGCCAGGGAGCGGTGCAGTGTCTCCAGCAAACTCCGATTGACGATGACTTCGTACTGCTCGCCTCTACGCCGGGGGATATTCTCCCGTATACGGTCGAACACCACGATCACGTCCTGTACCGAGAAGCCGATCACCGTCAGGATTGCGCTCAGGAAGAGCGCATCTACTTCCCACCCTACCAGGATTCCCAGAATCGCAAAAACCCCGAAGGCCACTAGCACATCGTGGAACATCTTCACGATGGCACAGACACCATATCGGAAAGCGTGAGGCACACGCCGAAAGGCAAAAGCTATGAACGCCAGGATGACAACAGAGACCGCCAGGATAGAGACCACGCCCGCTCGTGTAACCTCGCGCCCCACCGTGGGTCCCACGGACTCATAGCGCAACTCCGTCAAGGGACCAAACTTCTCCGCCAGTTCTTGTTCGATCTCTACTCTTAGATCAGCATCTATGGGTTTCGTGCGGATGATCACGTTGCGGCCTTCGTCCGCCGTCTGCACTGAGGTATCAGGCATATCTCTATCCGTAAAAACCTGACGCACATCTCCGGGCAATACCATCTGCTCGAATTCCAGTTCCAAGAGCGTTCCGCCTGTAAAGTCAATGCTCAGCCGCACCGGGGTACCGACTTGAGCAGTGGAAATGATCATGGCCATCAGGCCAGGTACGATGAGCAAAACGGAAATCAAGAGAAACCACTTCCGCTTCCCAATGATGTCAAACATAGACCCTCCTTGAACTCGAATCCGGCCTAGATGCCAAGCAGCCACTTCTTATCGCGGAGTTTCTCGCCGGTGAGCGAGAAAACCAGGCGAATGAAGGTTCGCGTCACTGTAACAGCAGTAAACATACTGACCACAACACCTAGGAAGAGCGTAACCGCGAACCCCTTGACCATGCTCGCCCCTAGATTAGAACCGAACCAGAAGAGAATTACACAAGTAAGGAGCGTGGACAGGTTCGAATCGCGAATAGACGTCCAGGCCCGGTTGAAGCCCGCGCGCACGGCCATGTTCAGGCTCTTGCCGGCACGCAATTCTTCCTTCATACGTTCGAAGATAAGGATATTGGCATCCACAGCAGTGCCCACTGATAGCAAGAAGCCAGCGATACCCGGCAAAGTCAACGTGACCGGAATCAGCTTGAACAGCGCGAAGCTGATCATGGCGTAGATTATCAGGGCCAGATCAGCCAGCACTCCGGGTAACCGGTAGTAAACTGCCATGAAAAGAAGGACGATCACCAGCCCAATAGCGCCCGCCGTCATGCTCTTCTGCACTGAATCCTGCCCCAGGGTAGGTCCGATGGTGCGGTTCTGAACAATTTTGAGGGGAATGGGCAAAGCGCCGTATTTAAGTTGGATCACGATGCTGCGCGCATCCTCCAGAGAGAATTGGCCCGTGATTCGCGCACGTCCATCGGGGATAGCCGTTTGTATCACTGGACAGGAGATAACCTGCTTGTCCAGGATAATGGCCAAATACTTTCCAATACTGGCGGCTGTGTGCTCAGCGAATATCGCCGCCCCCTCATCAGTGAACTCCAAGGCGATCTCCGGCTTGCCATACTCATCGAGGTGAACCTCCGCCCCCTTCAGATGCTGACCAGAAATCACCGAGGGATAGATCTTCTCAGTAGGAGTAATCTCCTGAGTGAGTTCCGTGGTTGCCTCTCCCGTCTCGCCAAAAGTGGTCGTCACAACAGTACCAGGTGGCAGAAAAGTTGCGCCAGCGTCTATGAACTCCAGCAGGCCCGTCTCTCTGAGAGTAGCCATGGCTCGCTCTGGATCTTCTATCCCAGGCAATTCCACCAAGATACGACGATCGCCAGCAACCTGCACCACCGGCTCCGTCACACCCAAGCCATTCACACGGTTCTCGACGATGGTCTTCGCTGCCCCCATAGCCTCACTGGTTACCTGGAAGTCTGACGGAACGTCTGCCTCCAGCAGCACCTGCACACCTCCCCGAAGGTCCAGTCCCAGATGCACGGCGATGTCGCGATCAATGTTAATGGGCCCCAAGTGAACATGCAAACCCGGATTGTCCGGCCAGACAACCCAAGCCGCTGCCACAGATAGAATAACGATCAGCACCAGTAGCTGGATATCGCGTTGGCGCATAGAGCTTCTCCCTTTCTTAAAAAAACCGATCCGCTCGGAGACCCCTTCAACATCCCAAGGCCAGAGGCATAAGTCCATTCAGATTACAAACAATACCACACCTCAAGAGTGTGGTATTCACCCCAACAAGGTGTGGTCGCCGGCAAGCAAACCAGACTGAATCCGGCTCGCATCTTGGCAAATTATAGCTTAACCTATGTCATCTGTCAAATGATTCCCGGCTGTTGAAAGAAGACCTCGGAAGTCCAAAGTGCGCAGGAGATGTACCAAATTCCATGCAGTTCCAAACCAGATTATGAACGACTGTTGCCTCACTGAAGATCTCCGAGGTCTGGCGGCGGAGAGGCTTTTTTCATCCCCTCTTCTGCAAATCGGCTCTCAAGGAATTTCACCACCATCTTCAACACATCATCCTTGGCCAGATCATCGGTGGCCAGATAGAAATCGCAATGCGCGCGAGCATGACGCAGGCGATGGCGAAGTTCTTGCAGATACGTTTCATCCCAGTGATCCGCGCTACGCTGCGCGATGGTGGAAAGTTGAGCATCCAGATAGATCAGCACGTCGGGCTTGTTCACGAGAGACCACATGCTGGGCACATAGGAATGTTCCTGGGCACATGAGTGCGCATCGTATCCCAACCGGGCCAGTCGCCTCTCAAGGGTGGTCTTGCCCGAAGCGCAAGGTCCCACTATAAGGATACGCACGGCCATCCCCCCAGTCTAATGTGACCAAGTTCCATGCCTGCTGTATCACAGCCCTGCCACAGTTCCCAACGAGTCACAAGCGATCCAACTGAACCAGTCCCAGACGCGCACCAGTATCACTGCTACGCGACGGCGTAGATCCTCCACCGGTTCACGCTCGCCAGGAATCGCCAGATCCCAGCCCTTCGGCGCGCTCAGGACAGGCAATATGCCGCAGAATCCACGCTCCAGACTGGGATCCCCTTGGAGCAGAGAAGTGAAGATGCCTCCTGAGCAGTAAAGTGACGAGGATTCCCACCGGGCGGTACTAGAAACCTGCGGAAGGGTGGGACTCGCCCAGCGCTCTCAGATCCCGATGGGGAAACGGATGCTCAGGGTCCGTATCTGGCTGGATAGCTCTTCTTCAGTAATCGCTACGACCAAGACGCTCGAGTCGTCCGAGGGTCTGCCCTGGTCAATTCGCAACACCGCCTCAAGGATGCAGTCCGCAAGCTCTTGCGCTGGACGTACACCTTCGTCCAAGAAACCACATATCAACTGGCGAACGTCCAGCAACTCGCCGGTGCGCTCCCCCGCCGAAAGCACCCCATCCGTGAAGACGATCACGCAGGTGCCGACCCGCATCGGAATCTCGGTAATCACCGGCTTCGTGCGAGGGTAGATGCCTACAGGATCGCTGGGGGTGTCGAGCACGAGTAGTCCCTCCGGACCATGAATGAACACGGGGCAGTGGCTATTTCGAGAGAGGACGATGGTGCGACTGCGAAGGTCCATCGAGACGATGTTAAGGGTGGCGGAGACCTTGCCTCCACGATGGAGGTACAAGTAGTCATGTGCTGCCCTCGCCACGGCCCCATCCCGCACTCCCTCGGCCAGTAGAGAGAGCGCCTTGCGAGCCACGATGTTGCTGATAGCCTTCGCCGCCCGGCCACTCATCTGACCATCAGCCAAAACGAGAGAAATCCCACCGTAGGGGCGCTCTATCATCTCCAGAGTGTCGCCACTCTCGCTGGTTGCGTATTTCTTGATCTTGGCCACACCAACTTGAACTTCCACAAACTACCTCCACCCGTCCTCAGTCAAGTACCCTGTCGTACACTTCCATGGTCTCTCTTGCCGCCCTCTTCCAGGAGAAACGGGAGGCCTGAGCTAGCCCTCTCGAGCGCATCTCCTCGCGCAGCGATTCGTCTCGCAGAACACGGGTGATGCTCGCACTCATCTCATCCACACTGATCGGGTCGAAGTACACCGCCGCGTCGCCGCCTAGCTCCG
>JAKLPW010000360.1 GCA_022013675.1 Anaerolineae bacterium
CGGCGCGTCGGGGTCATCGGCGATGAGAGCAAAGCTTCGAGTATCCTGGGGCGGATCGCTCCACCGCAGGGGCGGTGAGATGTCCTCCCCATCGCAGGTGTACTTTCGGGGAATCGGCTCTCCTGGGGCAAAGGACGTGCTCGTCAGTTCAAGGGGCATCGTTTGATCTCCTTTCTCCAAGGGGATAGATCACGTCAGCACGCAAGGCCTCCGCCGCGAAAGCCTAGGCCGCTTGAATGGCCTCCCGCTTCAGCCGAGGGTGGGCTTCAAGGATTTGCTCAACGGTCTCACCAGCGGCGAGCTTCTCAAGAATGAGCTCAACAGTAATGCGCGTGCCAGCTACGACGGGCTTACCCATCATGATTGAGGGATCCGACTGGATGAGACCTCTGAATATCCTCCTTGTCTCCACGATCTCACTCCATGCTCTAGCAATGCCCGCCGCGTCTCGCGCCTGCTTGAGCGTTAGCTGCATGGTCCGTGGCAAAATGGGGCTGCCAGGGCGAGCGCCCGGAAACACCCTATCTTGTGGGCGGGGTCGCCGCAGACAGGCCAATAGGGCTATCGCTTGCCATATGCTTCTCTGCGATGACGGACATGACAGATGATCACAGTCTTCGTTTCGGTATCCACACGGTAGATGACCCTGTAATCCCCAACCCGTATCCGATAGTCTCGTTCTGAGCCTCGAAGTCTGCGATGTTGTGCCGGAAACGGATTGTCCGCAAGGGACTCGGCAGCCTTGATGATCCGAGGAACTTGTTGTGGGTCAATGCGCCGTAGGTCTCGTTCAGCTGATTTCTTCCATCGGATCTCACAAGAGCCCATCTTCTCTCAGCCGTTTCTTAAGCTCTTCGAAAGATATTGTAGGCTCGTCCCGACGCTCTGCGATGATTGCGAGATCGTGGAGATCCTCTAGCAATTCTTCATATACCTCGATTGGAAGAACTACCGCCGTCTTTTGTCCTTTTTCGTCTATGATATACTGCTCTTGAGGTTTTCCCATACCTATTCCTCCCTTGCGAGCTCATCCGCAACTTCGATACGCCGCGGCACAGACGAGGCTCTTCGATTGGCCGAGTTCCAATACACCGAGTGCTATCCGCCCTCCCGCAACAACTCGCAGCCGTGCTGCCCAAGATACTTCAGTAACACGCGGCGCTCCATGTATGGCCACCGTCAGTTTCTCTCGGATGACACTCTTGCCAACGGTTTCGCGGAGTGCCAACTCTCGGTTGGCGTCGCGGCATACTCATCAATGGTCACATAGTCCCCTGTCTGGTACGCAGCGCGGGCTTCTCGGATTTCAGCCTGGATAGTCGGATCCTGCTCCCACACCCTTTCCTCAGCCTGAGCTATCTGTTCGTCCAGCAATTCCCAAAGCCGGCGCTTGCCCTCGGTTTCGCGATGCGCCAACTCTCGGTTGGCGTCAATGACAAGCCGCACAGCCTCTTTCAAGTTCTCGCGTGCTTCGTCCAAGGTTCGGCCCTGTGTATTAGCGCCCGGCAGCTCCTCTACCCATCCAATCCACCAGTTTCCATCCTGCTCAAAAACCGCCGTGAACTTCTCCATCTTTCCATCCCCTCTTGAATCACTACAGTAGCTGACAACGTTTCCGCCGTTGGCCAAGCTTGTCGCACCATCGAGAGCAAGCCACTCTACGTATACCATGACACTCCAACAACTAGGTACCCCTCCCGTTGCTTCCGCCTAGGTTTGGGGACGATGGCCTGGTATCTCATCAGGCTTTCCAGTGGCAGCGGGCGTCACACTATTTGACGATGTTCACCAGTTAGGCATAAGCCTTCGCTGGCATTTCGATGTAGCGATCCGGCTCCTCCGTCTTGTTCTGAATAGCGAAGAAGCGCCGTTCAATCTCTTTCAGAACTGCCGCATCGTAGTAGATCATCCCGCAATCGAGGAAAACCTCAGCAAAGGTTAACCTGCCACTCCTGATACTTCGTATTTGACAGGCAAAAGTCTCTCCAGGCTCAGACGCCTTGATGCATCGAGGATTTCAATGCCAACAATTCTGTCACCTTCACCTATGTCAAGCACAATGTCCTCTGAGACCCGCCTGTTTATGACGTCCTGCTTCCTGTCGTCTAGCCGTATGTAGAGAAGGTCTGTTTTGTCATTGTACAGGATGTTCACTTTTGCCCCTCCCACTTCCCATAGAACACGTAAGCTGTGACAGTTATCACAGCATTACCTTCGACAACGTAAATCACTTCCACTCTCTTCTGCTGATAGTACTTGCCATGCCGCTGTGTCCCATACTCATAGATTTTAGCTCTACCTATCCGCCCATGTTTTGCAGGTACTGCGAAACCTGTATCAATCACATCCTTGATTTCATCTTCGTTTGTACCTCGTTCCTCTGCTCGCTCCAAAGTGTGAGGATCAATCCGGACTTCCATCAGATACTTCCTTCCTATATCATGACAAAAGGGAGGCTATCCCCCTCAATGCTGCGCCGCAACGGGCTACCCAGCGGCGATCATGGCCCGCAGTTCATCCTCGGAGATCTGAGAAATGTCCAACGCCTGCGCCTTGCGCGTCTTGCTTCCTCCAGGCGATTCACCAATGAGCAGATAGTCTGTCCGAGAAGACACTGACCCGGTTACCTTACCGCCGTGCTCTTCGATCAGCTCTTTGGCGGCTTCCCTGCTTAGAGTAGGCAGAGTCCCCGTGATGACGAAAGTCAAGCCTCTCAACGGCAGTGTCTCCTCTGCCTTCTCAACCCTTTCCTCCACCATACGCACGCCGGCCTGGCGCAGCTTCTCAATCAGTTTCTGGTGAGATACACGGGAGAAATAGTCCACGACACTCTGCGCTATGCGAGGGCCTATACCTTCGAGGTCCTGCAAGTCATCTTCCGTTGCGCTCCCCAAAGCATCCATGGATGGGTAGTGCTCAACCAGCAGTCTAGCCACGACAGCTCCAACGTAGCGAATGCCGAGGGCCATGACGACGCGCCAAAGGGGAGCTTGTTTCGAGGACTCGATAGTTTTCAGAAGATTGGAGACGCTCTTCTCCGCAAAGCCCTCAAGGGGAAGTAGTTGGTCGGCTTTCAGATAATAGATGTCCGCCGGATCATGCACCAGTCCCCCTTCAACAAAGCGCTCGACGATCTTGGGTCCCATCCCATCAATGTCCATGGACCCGACCAGATGGATCGCCCTCTGGACCAACTGGGCCGGGCAGGCCGCGTTCACACAGTAGATGGCCACCTCACCTTCAGGCTTCACCACGGGCTCGCTGCACACCGGGCAGACCTCAGGCAGAGGTACTACTCGTTCCTCACCAGTTCGCAGAGACTCTATCGGCTTCACCACCTGCGGGATCACGTCGCCGGCCCGCTTGATCACCACGGTATCCCCGACCCGAATGTCGCGCCGCGCCAGATCTTCGAAGTTGTGCAGTGTGGCTCGACCGATGGTCACTCCTCCCACTTGGACCGGTTCCAGCACCGCACTAGGGACCAGGGCTCCCGTCCGGCCAACGTTCACTTTAACATCCAACAGTCTGGTGGTCGCCTCGCGCGCAGGGAACTTGTAGGCGATGGCCCAGCGGGGAGCATTGCCCACTATGCCAAGGCGCTCCTGGGTCTCGAAGGAGTTGATCTTCACCACCACGCCGTCAGCCTCATAGTTGAGGGTATCGCGTTTGAGCATCCATTCCTGACAGTAGGCAACCACTTCCTCAAAATCCGAGAGGAGACGGATGTCGCTGTTCACGGAGAATCCCAACTCACGGAGGTAATCCAGTGTCTCCCATTGCGTCTCTATGCGCTGACCATCTACATAGCCGATGCCGTAGACAAACAGGCTCAGGGGACGTTCGGCGGTGATGCGGGGGTCTAGTTGTCTGAGTGAACCGGCGGCCGCATTGCGGGGGTTGGCAAACGCTCTTCCGCCGGACTCAAGCTGACGGCGGTTGAAGTCACGAAAGCGATCGAGGGGCATGTAGATCTCACCTCGCACCTCGATCCTGGCAGGCGGAGGGCCACCGCCCAAGGGGATCCTCAATGGGACGTTCTTCACTGTCCGCAGATTGAGCGAGACATCCTCTCCCACCAGCCCGTTCCCGCGCGTGGCTCCCCTTACGAAAGTGCCGTTCTCATAAGTAACTGCCACAGCCAAGCCGTCGATTTTCGGCTCGACGACGTATTCCAGCGACACGTCCTCGGGCAGCAGTCTCTTCACGCGCGCCAGCCAGGCATACATCTCCCCTTCGTCGAAGGCATTGCCCAGGCTGGTCATGGGCACCACGTGCGTAACCTTGCTGAAGGTATCGAGAGGCTCGGCTCCCACCCGCTGGGTGGGAGAATCGGGGGTGACCAATAAAGGGTACTCAGCCTCGAGTTCCCTCAACTCCCGCACGAGAGCATCGAACTCCGCATCGGAGACTTCGGGGCTATCCAGTACATGGTACCGATGACTATGATAGCGGATTTGAGCCCGCAGCTTTGCCAGGCGTTCCTCGATCTCCGACATCGTCTTCCCTCCAAAGCCAGCGTCTCTCCGCTCACTTGCAACTATGCTGGAGCTCGAAAAGTCAGTGCGACGAAGGCAAAGCTACGGAAGGGACAACTCCAGCCACTCTCCTGCAACCCAGCCTATGTTATCCTCACTGTCTCTCACCTGCCACCACTTGTGGCCATCAGCCTCCATAGGTCCCGCCAAGACCTTGAGAATCTCTCCATCACCCACGGTCGTTACGAGATCATGGTTGGACCCAGCAGCAACTCGCATGTTCAGCCCAGCCCCATCCGTGTTGACTACTTTCACGTTGATCCCCGCACCGATCTCGGTGACCACGGTTGCTATCGGGCTAGGAGCAATCGTGGGGGTATGGAAAAGCACGGCCATGGTGGCAGTAGGAGAAGGCTGAGGGCGCTGGATCCTCGTGGGAGTCGGGGTCAGCACCGGCTCCTCTGGAGATTCTGACGGCGAGTAGAGCCCCCACCAGATACCAGCTACTACGCCGATGATCAGCAAAGGAATCGCAAGCCACGACCAGGAGGGTCGTAGGTCCGCTCGCTTTTCGCTTCGCAGTTTTCGAGAACGCCTGGGATTATGGTCTGATGACATCGGTATCTGCTCCCTTCATTAGCCCTTTACGTCTATCGTCGCTTCCTGACGAAGGGATTATCACTCCCATTGTCAGTCTTTACGAGTATCGCTCACTATTGTACCCTATTGCATCGTAACGGTCAACCGTCAAAGCGAAGTATATCGAATCCCACCCAACCCTGGCCACACACCGGATAGCTGGTGCTAATTGGAGACTCTCGAAGTCTGAGAGTAGCTTGGCTTGCTCACAAGTATCGCGTCCGCCGAGGTTCGGGAGGCTGCATCCCTCGCGGAACGAAGAGCTTCACGGTGAGCAATCCAAACAGGAATCCGCCAATATGAGCAAACACTGCCACTCCTCCAACTTGGCCAACACCGAAGGATAGTACACTATTCAAGAACTGCAGAACAAACCAGAACCCCAATACCACGATGGCGGGCAGAGTGCGGATTCGCGCGAAGAACGACCAGGTGACCAAGGTGTCCACGCGGGCATTCGGGAAGAGCAACAGATAGGCCCCCAATACGCCTGCAATCGCACCACTGGCTCCGATAGCCGGTATGGTTGAGCCTACACCAGCCAGAACCTGCGCCATGCTTGCAGCTATCCCGCAGAGCAGATAGAAGAGTACAAAACGCCCCCGCCCCATCATATCCTCGACGTTGTCGCTGAATATCCAGAGATAGAGCATGTTTCCGATGATATGCATGGGTCCGTCATGCAAGAACATGGATGTGACTAATGTGAGAGCCTCTGAGATGTTGAAATTGCCCAACAGACGAGCTGGCACGACGCCCCAGCTTGTGAAGAACGCTGACAGCTCACCAGCACTATCAAGGAGAAGCTCGAAGATGAAAACAAGGACATTTATCCCCAGGATAGCATACGTGACCAGTGCTGCCCTCCGAGTCGGGATGTGATCTCGGATAGGTAACATGCTCTCCCTCCTTTCCAGATCGGATCAAGGCTATCTCCCGGCCTTCTTCGGTATGAAGAACCTATTCAACCGCACGTAGGGAGCCAGGGGCTCGCCGATGAGTGGACGGGCATACTCGATAAATTTCTCAGTGGGGAAGTTCCCTGCTTCGTTCATGAAATCATTGGGTAATTTTTTTACAGCGTCCGCCACGTTCGCCAGCGGGGCAAGCCCAGTCGTGCAGTGGTACTCTGACCCAGGTTCCCGCACAAGGGTTACCATTACATCGCTTCGCCCGGCTACTGCATCTCGCACCGCTGCCCGAGCTACCAGATAGGCCTCCTCTCTGTCCACAGACGAGACCTCACTGGCGAAACAGCGCTGCAGGTAGTTTGGTCTGTCATAGCGCACCTTGGTACCTACGATGTCCCTGAGCGCCTGGCCAAGGTACTCCACCGCCCCGCCTTTCAGGCGATGGCCAAAGGCGTCTATCTCAACAGCCGCCTGATGTGCACCAATTGCCTCTCCGGTTTCGTCGCGTACTCCCTCGCTCAAAGCGATCACCGCACGGCCATACTTCTCCAGGCAACGCAACACGTCCTGACCAATCTGCTCAACCGATACCGGCCGTTCGGGTACGTAGACCAGATGGGGAGCATCTTCATCGGCCTGCCTGGCCAGAGCAGCCGAGGCGGTCAGCCAACCGGCGTCGCGCCCCATGATCTCCATGATCTTCACGGGCGAACTTGGTCCCATGGATTCCGTATCCCAGCCTGTGTCACGAATAGCTGTGGCCACAAACCGTGCCGCACTAGGGTAGCCCGGGCAGTGGTCCGTGATAATTAAATCGTTATCCACCGTTTTTGGAATGCCGACAGCCCGCAGCTCATATCCTTCGGCTTCTGCCAATTGGTGAACCCGATGAGCCGTGTTCATGGAATCATTGCCACCGATGTAGAGCAAGTAGCGGATATTGTGGGCCCGGAAGACCTCCAATATGCGCGCATAGTCATCCTCTTTGAGCTTGTACCTCACCGATCCCAAGGCTGCGGATGGCGTGTAGCGCAGGCCCTCCAGCACAGAATCATGCTCGCGCTGCAAGTCCATGAGTGTCTCATCTAAAACTCCCCGGATGCCCCACCTAGCGCCATAGACTTCTTCGACGCAATCCTGTTGCATCGCCTCCCGCACCACTCCCACCAGGCTATTGTTTATGACAGCGGTAGGCCCACCTGACTGGCCAACGATGAGATTCCCCCTCAGTCTAACCATGGCACTCCTTTCCAATCGCATCACTACCGAAGCACGCTGAGACTCTCAGCGCATATGATACTCAATTCAGGCCAGTTTGTAAAACGATCTTGATCAGACCGCAGGCATTTGAAGATAAGGGAAGCCAGGGATTGAAAGCCCTGTCTGAATCTGAAAAGTATCTGCAGGCACTGAATCCCAATGCATAGGCCAGTCCCTGATGGGGCCTGTCCTGAGCATGGTCGAAGGGACTTCTCTGGCAGCAGGCCAACTAGGCAGCAGGCTAACCCCCGTTGGCCGTCTGTGGCAGGGACCAGCCCAACGGGGTTGGGCTTCCACCCGGCGTAAATGACTGCGTGAATGACTGGTGGATGAGTAGGATCCATCCTATGTTTCTTAGTAGCTGGAGCGCAGCGGAGGCGCTTATCCTGAGTTGGTCGAAGGGAAGAATCTCACGGAGCACTGGTCCACCACAGACGGGCAGCGGCAATCAATCAGACAGGCAGAGATAGACCGGTAAAGTACGCATTAAGACGCTCGAACCAGCCGGTGAACAGCAACACTCCCATGATGATGAGGAAGACCCCTGCCGCTATAGAGACAACATTCATGTAGCGATTCAGCTTCTTGAGCCAACGGCTGACGAGAGTCAGTGCAAACGCAGTGATCAGAAATGGCAAGCCCAGCCCCAGCGAGTATGCTGCCAGCAACAGTGCGCCTCTCACAACAGTCTGGCTGGCGCTGGCCAGTAGTAGAATGCCCGAGAGAATTGGCCCCACACAGGGACTCCAGCCAAAGGCGAAAACCATCCCCACAAGGAACGAGGTCCCGTACGTACCTCCGCCCTGTCTCCTCATTTCCAGCCGTTTTTCCATGTAGAGAAACGGTATCTTCACCAGGCCGGTCAAGTGTAGCCCTAGGACTACCAGGATCACTCCCCCGACCTTCACTATTATAGGAAGATATCGGAACAGTACGTATCCGACGAGACCCACCGAGGCCCCTACGACCACGAACACTAAGGTGAAACCCATCACAAAGGCAAACGCATGCGCAACTGTTTTGGCCCGATTCTCTGATTCCTCTCCTACCGTTGCCCCACTCAGATAGCCAAGATAGACAGGAACCAAGGGCAAAACGCAGGGAGAAACGAAGGACAGCACCCCCGCACCAAAGGCCACCAACAGGTTCAGATTTTGTGCCTCCATTAGTTCGATACCTCCTCTAAGCGAGGGACATCAGCCATGAAAGTGAGCATCTCCTCCACGGCTTCATCCAGATAGGGATAGACCCAGGCCACCCAGGCGACCCCAAAGAGCCCACCCGTAATAGTGCGTACCCACCAGGTGCTCTCCCATAAACCGATAAGTTGCCCCCCGCCATCAATGACCACAGGAACCAAGAGAAGTAACACGCCCCACCAGGAGAGTGGTCTCACGCCGTTTTCCTTGCGCCGTAGCAATCCGTAGAGCAACCCCACAGCCAGGATGACCCCGTACATCGCCACGCACCGCTGGCAGATTGCCACCTTGTACCCCAGAGCAGGTTCGCCCACGTAGTAGCGGGTCACTTCCGTGCCCAGCCGAAGGCGAAGCTCCGCCAACGAGTACTGCACCTGGGGACCAAACAGAAAATAGCTGCGCTCGGGCCACTGATGACACAACAAGCTATAAGCGGCGTAGATAACCCGGCCAGCTAAGTAATGCTCTGTCGCCATCAGTACCGGAGCGAGAAAAGCGAAGCCCAAGTAGGCCAAAGAGAACAGATTTGCTCCCCACAACCAATGTCGCGCAGCCCAGGAAGCCAGCGAGACCAGGGGCAGACCAAATCTGCCGGTCCAAGCCCTGGAGGCAGTTGTCTTCACGCTTTGCTATCTCCGTGACGCTTCCGTTTTCCCATCGGCGCGTGTTCGCAACTCCTACAACAGATCCTTCAACTCTGCCCGTAACTGGGATTCATGCATCATTCCCACGATGATCCGCTGAACCACTCCATCACGATCTATCATCACGCTGGTTGGAATGGCACGAACCAGATAGCGACGCGCCACATCTCGGCTGGAATCGAGCAGCACCGGAAACGACATCCCCTTCTGGGAAACGAAGCTAGAGACCTTGTCCTTCCCTTCCCCCATGCTCACAGCCAGGATGACGAAGTCGTCGCCCTTCAATTCCTCGTACACCTCTATGAACATCGGGATTTCCTGCTGACAAGGAGGACACCAGGTGGCCCAGAAGTTCAAGAGAAGAACCTTGCCACGATAGTCACTTAGCTGGACCTCATCGCCGTTCAAGTCCGGAAGAGTGAAGTCGGGCGCGATTGCTCCAACTTTCGGGATGTCCGACGCCGCCGGCTTGGTCGGGACGGTGACCTCCGGACCCAGCATGGGCGTTGGCACTGGCGTGGGGCTGGCGCAGGCGGCCATCAGTAAAGCAACCACAAGCAGTAGCGCAGCCCTTCTGCAGAGTGCTTGTTTGGTTTGCATTAACAGCATAATATATACCCTACCCCCCTACTGTAGTATTGTACTGAATTGTACCCCACTCGTTCCTTCTTGTCAACACTGCCTCAATAGCGATACCGATTGACCTTGATTCAGCCTCCTCGCTTCTTAAAAACGAGGAAATGCGACAGCCCCAGGAACCTGAGTGGGGTTCGCTCCAGAGCATACGTCAGGGACCTGAGCGCCCTGCCTAGTCGAGGCCGGCTACCAGCGATCTTGTCGTAGCCCGGATATATGCAGGTGTGAACCACGATGTGTCCGGGCAAATCGTCGAAGAGCTGGCGGATGCCCCCACGGGTGTAGGCACGCACATGAGGGCAAAGGCGTCTCCGAAGGCAAGCAGGGAGGTAGTTGACCAATGGGATATTGCCCCTCACATAGCGTCCACCCCAATAGACCCCATGCGTCTCGAGAGGATAGAGCCGGTTGGGCACAAAGACCACGACGTGCCCCCCCGGAGCCGTTACCCGCCAAGCCTCCGCCACCGACCGAGGATCATCATCCACGTGCTCCAGGACTTCGTGCAGCAAAACGACGTCGAAGAAGCCATCCTCGAAAGGCAAGCTCTCGGCAGGAGCAACCTGGATGTTGGCCAGGGTCTTGCTGGCCGCTTCGACCTTCTCCACGTCCACATCCACGCCGTAAACTAGGTCACTGAAGACGCTGAGATGCTGAACGTACACCCCAAGCCCACATCCCACGTCGAGAATGCGGGCATCCTCCAGCGTCACGTGCCGCCGGATCAGCCTAAGTCGCCTCTCCTGGCCGAAGCGCCACACGTAGCTGGGATGCCCCAGTCTGATGGTCTTCTCGTCTGCACTCACGACGTCCTCCCTCAATGATAGAGGCACATGTTACCAGAAGTGTGCCCGAAGGGCAAATGCCAGTGGGAAGGGCAATCGTACCTTGTCAGACTCGACCTTGACACGGCGGGTTTTCGTGGTATAACAGTGCAGTATACCTTCTCAATGAAAACCGTACGAAAACCCTACGGGACACTGGAACAGGCAACCTATTGGGTGTTCGCAGCAACGCTACTCACAGTGCAGTCAAGGTGACACAGCATGAAGGATCGCCAGCAGTATTTGGAGCGTAGAGTAGACCAACTCTCCCGTCTCATGGAAGTCAGCCACTCAATAGCCTCTCGCCTGGACCTGGAGCCCCTGCTACAAGAGATCGTGGACGTAGCCTCACGACTGATCGGCGCGGAGTTGGGTGGATTGCTGGTGCTCAGCCAAGAAAAGGACCACCCCTTCGATTTCTTTAAGGTCTACGGATGGCCTTATCCTATCAATAACGTACCGAAGGGCACAGGGCTCTTCGCCGCACCTTTGCGCGATGGGCTACCCTTGCGAGTAGTAGACGTGCGACAACACCCACAAGCGGTGGGCATGCCCCCAGATCACCCACCCGTCAGGGCACTCCTGAGCGTTCCCCTTCAATCGCAGGGCCACGTGCTCGGTGTTCTGTTCGTGGGCAACGGACCCGGGAAGCCCGCCTTCACTTCTGACGACGAAGATCTCCTTTTCGCTTTTTCCACCCAGGCGACCATCGCCATCGAGAACGCTCGGCTCTACGCCCAATCACAAGAAATGGCTCGCTTGCGAGAGCGGGAACGCCTGGCCAACGATCTGCACGACACGGTGGCGCAACTCTTCTACGGCATCGGCCTGGAAGCGAAGCAGGGGTTGGATAGCGTGACCGATAACCTCACACCCGTCGCTCATCTGGAGACCATCGGACACCTTTCAGCGCAGGGAAGCATAGAGGTGCGCAATGCTATTTTCGCTCTCTCACAGGATAATGGTCGGGAAACACTTGCCTCCGCCTTGCGCACATTGGTACAAGAATTCGAGGAAAGCACGGCCATTGAGACCTGCCTTGTACTCCCTCCCCAACTCACGATCCACGACACCAAGCTGAAAACCGTCGTCGTTCGCGTGGTGCAGGAGGCTCTGGCAAACGTTCGCAAGCACGCTAACGCAACGATGGTCCTGGTTGCACTCTCCTGCACCCAGGACGGGCTAGTCGTTACCATACAGGACGACGGTGTGGGGATTCCATCCTCGCGGCTTTCGCGCGTCATGCAGGGGAACGCATGCCACTTTGGAGTCCACACGATGCGCACTATGGTGGAGCGAGTGGGAGGACAGCTAAGTCTAGCAAGCGGAGACGAGGGCGGTCTGATAGTCAAAGTATGGCTACCTACGGCACAGCAAAAGGAAGAGGACCAATGATCCGCGTCGTCATTGTCGATGATCACGAAATCGTGCGCCGGGGCATCGTGGCCATCCTTCACGGCGATCCTGGATTCGAGGTCGTGGGGGAAGCCGGAGATGCCGAAGAGGCCCTGCGCCTGATCCGCGCCACCCACCCTGACGTAGCACTGGTGGACGTGCGCCTGCCCGAAATCAGCGGCATTGAGCTCTGTTACCGCATCCAGCATGACATGCCAAGAACGGCAGTATTGATCCTGACCAGTTATCTCGATAGTAACGTAGTACAGGAATGTATCCGCGCCGGGGCCAAAGGCTATGTGCTCAAAGACGTAGCAAGCACTGATCTACGGCGCAGCATCCGTGAAATAGCACGCGGAGGTTCACCAGTAGACCCGCGTGCAGCCCGCATGATGCTCCACTGGTTGCACCAAGGCGAGACAAGCGAGGCTCCTGATCGTTTCACACTGCGCGAGATTGAGATCCTGCGCCTGATCGCCGAGGGGCTGACCAACCGCGAGATTGCACAACGCCTCTGCTTGAGTGAGAACACCATCAAGACCTACATCCAGAACCTGTATCAGAAACTGGACGCCCACAACCGCATCGAGGCCGTGATGCAAGCGACCAGACGAGGGCTACTGTAACAGCCTTACAAACTCACCCATTCGGGGGGAGCACATACCCTACAAATGGAGATTACATCACGCCCCCCCGTATGCTATACTAATAAGTGATGGTAATACCGTTGCAGTCCGCCCGTGACATTGAGGGCCGTACCCAGGAGAGCTATGTTCTCTAAGTCCGGTCAGGGCGTTGAAGCTCCTGGAGAGGCTATGAAAGCCCATTGTTCTCCAAACGCTCCTCAAGCTCAGGCAGCATCCTGGCATCCCCGTGCCACGGGTGCTTTTTTGTCCCCCTGCCGTGGCGAATTGCTCATCCTCCGTTCGGCTGAATGCAGAGTTTCAGAACTAGGCCTAGACTCCAGACCATGTCTCCTTCTCCAGACACACCGCACTGTTCACAGAGCAGACTCGAAGGAGGTGAGAATAAGAGGAAGACCGCAAGCGAAGTTCTCTTAGAAGTAGCGAATAACACGAAGCCACTTGCACAAGGAGGTACTTCTCATGGCATACAGCGAAGATATTCTGAACAAGAGCATTGATCCCGCTACACAAGAAATGCTAGCTCGAATGAAAGAGCTGGACATCGAGACCATCTGGGACCGTCTGGAGGCGATGCAGCCCCAGTGTGGCTTTGGCGAACTGGGGGTCTGCTGCCGCAACTGCACCCAAGGGCCTTGCCGTATCGATCCGTTTGGAGAAGGTCCCCAACTAGGCGTCTGTGGCGCAACGGCTGACACTATTGTAGCCCGCAATCTGCTGCGCATGACAGCCGCCGGCGCAGCGGCCCACTCTGACCACGGACGGGACATCGCCCACACGCTGCTGGAGACGGGCCTAGGCAAGACCGAGGGGTATGAGATCAAGGACGAGGCCAAACTGATGGCTCTGGCTACCGAGTACGGCATCGAGACCGAGGACCTCTCCAAAGAGAAGATAGCCGTCGCGGTGGCCAGGGTAGCCTATGCCGAGTTCGGCGCACAAGAGGGCCCGCTGCATTTCCTGGGCCGTGTCCCCAAAGTCCGCCAAGAACTATGGGAGAAGTTGGGGCTCGTGCCACGGGGCATTGACCGCGAGATCGTCGAGTGCATGCATCGCACTCACATGGGCGTGGACCACGACTACGTCAACCTTACCCTGCACGGCCTGCGCACCTCTATCGCCGACGGATGGGGCGGTTCAATGATCGCCACCGATTTCTCCGATGTGCTTTTTGGCACGCCCAAGCCACTGAGGAGCCTATCCAACTTGGGTACCTTGAAACAGGACGAGGTCAACATCATTTTACACGGTCACGAACCGACCCTCTCAGAAATGATCGTAGCCGCCGCCAACGACCCCGAACTGATCGCCCTGGCAAAGAAGTACGGCGCTAAGGGGATCAACCTGGTCGGCATGTGCTGCACTGGCAACGAAGTGCTAATGCGACAAGGAGTACCTATTGCCGGCAACTTCTTGCAGCAGGAGCTGGCCATCGCTACCGGTGCGGTGGAAGCCATGATCGTCGACGTACAGTGCATCATGCCTGCCGTCGTGAACGTAGCCAACTGCTTCCACACGAAGATCATCTCTACTTCACCGAAAGCCAAGTTCCCGGGCGCAACCCACATCGAGTTCCACGAAGAGCACGCCTATACCATCGCCAAACAGATCGTGAAAGCGGCGGTGGAGAACTACCGCGCCCGCAATAAAGGGCGAGTGCACATCCCTGACGAGACCATGGAGCTAATGGCCGGGTTCAGCGTCGAGGCTATCGTCGCAGCGCTGGGAGGCTCCCTCGACCCATTGCTGAACGCCATCAAGTCAGGGGACATCAAGGGCCTCGCCGGGGTGGTGGGCTGCAACAACGTCAAGGCCAAGCACGATTATGGCCACCTTAGGCTCGTGGAGAACCTGATCCAGGACAATATACTTGTGGTGAACACAGGCTGCAACGCCATCGCTTGCGCCAAGGCCGGGTTGCTACTGCCCGGGGCGGCGGAGAAGGCTGGCGATGGCCTGAAGGCTGTCTGTAAGGCATTGGGCATCCCGCCGGTGTTACACATGGGGTCCTGCGTGGATTGCAGTCGCATACTGGTAGCCCTAGCAGCCGTCGCCAACGCGCTAGGCGTGGATATCAGCGACCTACCCGTAGCTGGAGCGGCTCCCGAGTGGATGAGTGAGAAGGCCGTCAGTATCGGCTCCTACTTCGTTGCTTCCGGAGTCTACACCATCCTAGGCATAGTTCCGCCCGTGCTGGGCAGCAAGGCCCTGACCGAACTGCTCACAGATGGGGCCGAGGGGGTAGTAGGCGCTAAGTTCGGCGTCGCTACCGATCCGGACGAAATGTCGCGGCTGATGATTGAACACATCGAAAAGAAACGAGAGTCGCTGGGTATCTAGGCACGGTGGCTTTCTCCAGCCTGGCGCAATGGCCAGGTTGAGTTGGAAACCCAGTAAAGGAGCAAATTATGTCCCAACCAAAGGAGATCTTTGTTCGGCTGGATCGCTGCGTGGGATGCCACACTTGCGAGATAGCCTGCGCCGTGGAGCACTCTCAGAGCAAGACCCTGTTCAGCGCGATCTCTGAGCATCCTGTCCCTAAGTACCGCCTGTACGTGGAATGGGTCGCGCCAGATCAGAAGCTCTCGATTCTGTGCCGACACTGCGAAGATGCCCCCTGTGTGCATGCTTGTATCAGTGGAGCTATCAGTCGCACCCCTGAGGGAGTGGTGATCACTGACGAGGACAAATGCATCGGCTGCTGGACCTGCGTGATGGTCTGCCCTTATGGTGTTATCGGCCGCCATCTGGAGACCCACAAGGCCTACCGTTGCGATCGCTGTCCCGATCTCGATGTGCCGGCCTGTGTTAGTGCTTGTCCCACCAACGCCCTGGTCTACCGCACCGTTGAAGAATTCTCGGTCGACAAGCGGCAAGTAGCAGCAACGGAGATGCTGGCCGGGAAAGGGGGATGACGTATGGCTCTCACACGATATGTCATCATCGGTGCAAGCGCGGCCGGGATATCCGCCGCCCAGGCCATCCGTGAGGCGGACCCTCATGGCACTATCACCGTGCTCTCGGCCGAGTCAGACCCACCCTACTTCCGACCTCTCATTCCGTTCATCGTCGATGGCAAGAAAGCCGTGGCCGACATCCCAATGCTGGGCCAGGGACCATATACAGCGTCCGGGCTTGACGTACGCCTGAACTCCACAGTCACCGCCGTATCTACATCGGTTCGGATAGTGATCGTCAACGGCAGCGAGACAGTTCCCTATGACAAGCTGCTCATCGCCACCGGCAGCCATCCGTACCTTCCACCATCAATCAAGGGCACCGACGCCCCTGGTGTTTTTGCGCTTCGCACCCTGTCCGAGGCTCAGGCAATGGCCAAGAGAATCAGCACCAGCCAGGAGGCCATCCTGGCTGGTGGAGGGATGCTAAACCTCAAGACGGCATTCGCCCTGCTGGAGAGGGGCCTTAAAGTGACAATGGTTGTCACTTCACCGGAGATACTCTCGCAGATCATGGAGCCAGACGGTGCAATGTTGATCCGCCAGGCACTGAAGGAAGCCGGCTTGCGCATCCTCACTGGTCGCAGCATCACGCAGATCATTGCTGGCCCGACCGGCGTATCCGCTGTGGTTCTGGACACCAGTGAGGAACTGCCGGCCCAGATCGTCAACATCGGCAAGGGGGTACGACCCAATGTCGAGTTCCTGGCGGGCAGCGGCATCCACCTGGAGCGAGGGGTAATAGCAGACACCCACACTGCCTGCAATCTGCCAAATGTCTACACCGCCGGCGATGTAGCTGTAACCTTCGACCCCATCACGGGTGAGCGCATGATGACGGCGCTTTGGACCAACGCAGTGGAGATGGGCCGCGTTGCCGGACGCAACATGGCCGGTCATCCTATGGCTTACACCGGCACCTTCGGCATTCTCAACGCTACACAGGTAGCCGAAGTACCATTCGTCTCCATGGGCATCGTTCACACAGCCGGTACTGACTATGAGACACACATCACTGCTACTTCCGAGACCTATCGCAAGCTGGTCTTTACTGCTGACGGCATGCGGCTCATCGGGGCCGTCTTCGTAGGGGATATCTCCCATGCAGGACTATACCGGCATCTCATCCGCGAGCGCATGTCTGTAGGCAGCATCAAGAACGCTATCATTGGACACCGCTTGCACTACGGACACTTCTTGCTACCCTGAGTCTGAGGTTCAGGCAACTAAGTCGCGCTCCACAAGTGCCACGCATCCCCGAGGTGCGTGGCACTTTGGTCACTTAGAGCCGCGATCCCGTTCAGCTAGTCCTTCGACAATTCGAGCAAAATCGGCTAGAATACGTAGCATAAAGAACACCGTTTTGATCATCTCTCGGCCTCAGAGCGGGCTCCTCGGTGAGATGTGAGTGATCTTGAAACGAACGGACTTGACATGCAGAAGCACTACGGACTTGGACGAGGATGCCTGAAGGGATGCCTGCGATGTGGAGCAGGCTTGATTCTGCTTACCGTGCTGGGCCTCTGCTATGCCTTCTGGATAGAACCACGCTGGATTCAGATCACCAGAATCGAGATACCCATCGACGGCTTATCCCCTCACCTCGACGGCTTCACCATCGTCCAGCTCAGCGACCTGCACCTCGGGCCACACGTAGATTCCCACCAGATACGCCGTGCCGTGGACCTGGCTAATGACCTGAACCCAGACCTGATCGTACTAACCGGCGACTTTGTCTCTCGCTCGGCCAGCTATGCCAGGCCATGCGCCCAAGAGCTGAGCAGACTGACGGCACCGCACGGGGTCTACGCCATCACCGGCAATCACGACGAGTGGACCGACGACGACGTGGTAACAGCGGAGCTTCGACAGGTCGGCATATCCGTACTGCGTAACGAAGCATGTCAGCTCCTTGTGGGAACGGAAGCAATCTGGCTGGTAGGCATCGACGACGCGGGAGTAACGGGTATCACCGGAGAAAGTGGCATAAGCCAAAGCGACTTCGCTGCTCTCTGGGTAGAACAGCGAGACGCCTACCAGCGCCTTACAGCAAACATCCCGTCTGGCGAGCCGACTATCCTCCTGGTACACAACCCAGACTTCGTGGAAACGGTCTCACTAGCGGGTATCTCTCTGGCTTTGTGTGGCCACACCCATGGCGGCCAAATACGTTTTCCCATCATGGGACCTCTGGTGCTTCCCTCGCTCTACGGACAGAGATACGCTGGAGGACTGGTCGAGTGGGGGGGTACTCCGATTTATGTCAACAGAGGCATTGGACTGATCAGCCCGCCGCTGCGCTTCATGTGCCGCCCGGAGATCACACTGTTACGTCTGGAGCCGGAGTAGCGTGGGATCACACCAAGTCCGTGTAGGGGCAGGTTTCGGTCGTGCAGGAGCCATTCCTATGCCGCCAGGACCAAATGTAATCAGGATCGCTCGGGCGAGTGACAGCCGAAACCTGCCCCTGCAACTTCTCGGCCGGACTTCTAGGGCACGAGCATGAAGATTTGTCCCCGGATGACCAGCGAGTCGTCTCCCAGCAGTTAATCGCTCCACACCACCAAGAG
>JAKLPW010000361.1 GCA_022013675.1 Anaerolineae bacterium
CCCCCTTGTCTCCCGCTCTCCCGCTCTCACACGTACGCCAGGCTGGGATCGTCCCGGATGTAGGCCATTTGCTGCCCCAGATAGGGTAACGGTGCCAGACCGTGCCAGCTCCGCAAGAGGTGATAGACCGGCGAGGTGAGCAGACGGCAGGCGTCCACAGCCTCGCCCCACTCTGCCCGGCGAATCTCGGCCACCGTTTCTGCATCCGGTAAGAGGCCAAAGTCCCACGCAGCGCACAACCGCGCCAGGAAGTCCACCCGTTCAGCCACCCCGTGCAGCTCTTCGGGAGCTTCGGTGTCCGGGTAAAGTGCGCCATCAATCCAACTATCACCAGGGACACTACTCGAGCGCATCGAGGAACTCCCCTGCGAACCAGGCCCGCACCCGTTCAGCCTCTGCGCGCTGGCCAGGGTCTTTGATCTGTGCCAACGGGCGGTGCTGGGTAATGCGTGCCAGGTGGGTCTCCACGGCCAGCCGGGCACGGGCGCTATTCGTATCGCTGCCAGCCAACTCTTGACGTCGGCGCCAGAGTCCCCAACACTCGCCCGGCGTCGTCAACCCGGCCTGGCATAAGGCATAGACGTCACGAAAGTCTCGCGGCGCACCACGCTCAACCAGGGCAACCACCTTGCTCGCCAGCAGGTCCGGAAAACTGTCCAGTAGCACGTTCGTCCAGGGCGCAGGGGCGGAGGGCTCCAGTTGGGCGGAGCGACGCGCAATTTGAACACTGAAGATCGTCTTCCGCTCGCGGATCAATTCAACACTGACCACGTCCCCCCACGCGCGTGTTCTGACCTGACCGAAGGATCGAAGCGTCGCTTCAACCACAGAGATCACCTGTCGCCGGTCCTCCCCAGTGGCCGATGAGACCCACCAGGCATCCACATCGTGGGTGGGACGGTAGTCCAAGTAATGCAGCAACCCAAAAGCGCCTCCCAGGGAGATCTTCTCTCCCAGACGCTCGGCAGCCAAGGCCTGCAAACAGGCCTCGGCATAGTCGGGCATGTGTGCCGGACGACGCGGTTGCATCACGTCGCCGCTGTCCATTTGGTTTTCGTTCGCCTGGCTCTGGTGCATTGCTCACCTCCTGAACTCCGGCACGATCTCCTTGATCTTCGCCCTGATCTTCTCTCCATCCATCTCCCTGGCCGTTCTCTCCAGCTCGTGGATGTCCGCTTCCAGGCGATGTCCATCTATCAGGCTTTCATCGTGCACCACGCAGATATTCTCATGGCCTGTGGCGGAGTGCTCCTCTCCCTCTGCAAATAACTCCTCGGATATCTTCTCCCCGGGACGCACGCCGGTGAACACGATGTCAATGTCGCGCCCGACCTCCAGGCCCGAGAGCTCGATGAGATCACGGGCCAGGTCCACAATCTTGACCTGCTCGCCCATGTCCAGCACGTATATCCCCCCTCCCGGGCCAAGGGCTGCGGCCTGGATGACCAGTTGCACAGCCTCGGGAATGGTCATGAAGTAGCGCCGCATGTCGGGATCGGTAATGGTGATGGGGCCACCGGAGGCGATCTGGCGCTTGAAGCGAGGCACGACGCTGCCACGACTACCCAGGACGTTGCCGAAGCGCACTGCCACGAATGCCTCTCCGTTCCGCTTGGCAGCCGCCAGCACCAGCCTCTCGGCGATGCGCTTGGTGGCGCCCATGATGTTCACCGGATTGACGGCCTTGTCCGTCGAGATCAGAACGAAGCGCTTCACGCCATAGGCTTCGGCGGCCCGGATCATGTTCAGGGTGCCGATGACGTTGCTGGTGATGGCCTCGACTGCATTGGCCTCCATGAGGGGCACGTGCTTGTAGGCTGCTGCGTGGAAGATGACCGCTGGCCTGAATGTTGCCACTATCCGCTCCACTCTGTCTCTATCTCTGGTGTCAGCGACCACGGCCTGCACTTCCAGTCGGGGGAAACCCTCTCGCAGCTCGAGGTCAATGCCGTATATACTGTTCTCGCTATGGTCGAGCAGGATCAGGCTGTGGGGGTTGTGGGAGGCAATCTGGCGGCACAGCTCCGAGCCGATGGAACCCCCCCGGCCCCGGTGACCAGGACCCTGGCCTGGCCCAGATAGCGGCCTATGCCGTTGACATCGGTATGGATTGGCTCTCGGCGTAGCAAGTCCTCCAGTTGAATATCCCGGATCTGACTGACACTCACCGAGCCATCGAGGAGCTCATAGATGCCAGGGATGGTCTTGAAACTCACGCTTGCCTCTTTGCAGAAAGCCACGGTATCCTTGATGGCCTTGCCCGACGCGGTGGGCATGGCTATGATCGCCTGGTCTATGCGGCATCTCTTCGCCAGCGCCGGGATATCCTCCCGTGTGCCCAGCACCGGCACGCCGTGGATGCGCATATGTAGCTTGGCAGGGTCATCATCCACGAAGCCCACGGCCTGCAACCCCAGACCCGGATTGTGCTGCATCTCGCGCAGGATCATGGCCCCCGCATCGCCTGCGCCCACGATCAGAACCCGGCGGGGGTTCTGCACAAACGCCTTGAGCCCGGTGGCATCCTCCCGCGTCATGCGCTCCTGTAACAGGCGCAACAAAAAGCGTGTGCCTCCCAGGAAAGCGATGCTCAAGCCTCCCTCCAATACCAGGATGGAGCGTGCGGGACAGTGGTATATCCCTAGCAAGGGCAGCAGTCCAAAGTTGGCGGCGAACACCAGGACGGAGCCGGCGATCCCGGCCAGGACAATGACTTTGAACTCTCTCATGCTGGCGTAGCGCCACAGCCGTCGATAGAGCCGGAATCCGTAATACACCGGCAGGCGGATCAGCGGGGCCAATACGAACAGCGTCCAGTTCTGTCGCAGGTAGGGCCAGACGCTGATCAGGGCCTCGTAGCGGATGACGAAGCTAAGGACTATGGCCAGCAGGATGCAACCCAGGTCAATGAACATCAGGTAGCGTATCCGCAGGCCGATGGGCTTGTTGTTCTCTGCTTTCACTTCTCTCCCCCTCCCCCTTCACCAGCCAATCGCAGGGTTGCCTGGTACAGGTCAATCCCCAAACGGAAGCCCTCGGATTGGACAGCGTCCAAAAGCGACCGGACAGTGGGGATCAGATCGGCTTCTTTGGCCCTCAATAGAACGCCAATCGTACCGACCACTGTCAGCCCCATAATTTCTGCCAGCAGTCGCGCCTGGCGGTCGTCGAGGCCCGCTGAATAGCCAGGGTGGGATCGTACGTAAGCAATCACCGCTCGCTCACCGACCCCCAATCGGTTGGGTGGTAGAGAATCCATATCGCGTTGGGAAACGGGCACAAGTGATGCCCAATCCAACCCGCGCGGATTGATGGTGTCCCGCCGCATCAGCCGTCCCATATCCAGTTCGGACGCAACCGGCTCCGGCACGCATACCGGCTCAAACAACGCGGGCAGCAATTGCGCCTGACCGATACGGCCCAGGTACAATAGCAGCGTCGTGTCGCAAACTAGTGGGTGTTTAGTCACCAGCCATCTCGCGGCGCAATTCGTCCGCCGTGATCTGTGACACCGGAATGTCATACTCGGCGCACAGATCGAGGAACATCACCCGCGTCACGCCGGCCATCTCCGCGGCGGCTCCAGAGGACAACTTCCCCAAACGGAACAGCATCAACGCCGCGTAAAGCCGCACGTCGTGGCCCATCTCCCCAGGTGTGCGATTTAGCATCTGCCGGATCTCGCTGGGCAGACGAACAGTCAACACGTCTTCCATCCCTTACCCCCTTCCAACACGCAACTCTCAAGATCGGAAACGGACTTCGTAGTGAGCGTTCGACTGAGCCCTCGGCGTGAGCTCGGCCGAACGCTCACGACGAAGTCTGCGTTGCCTTTCAAGCCAGCGGCGGTTTCGCGCAGCCGTTCTACATCCACTGGGTTCACGGTACAGCCTCAATGAGTTGCAGCAGACGATCCCGCTTGTAGTCCAAATGGTCCAGGCGCTGCAAGTCCTGCCAGCTTTGGGCATAGAGAAGATTACGGACGATGCGGTTGAGGAAGCTCAAGTAATCATCTACCTCCTCGTAGCGATCGAGTTCCTGCTCTTCTTCAGCGCTCAACCGCGACGCTTTTTGCTTGAGCA
>JAKLPW010000362.1 GCA_022013675.1 Anaerolineae bacterium
AATTCCGCCGCAAGCTGCTCAGTCTGCTCCCCTGGCGGTAATTACCGCGGAGACCGCCGAGATCGCTGAGTTAGCAGTGTTAGCGAAGGTCTCCCGACCGAGCGGGGCATCGGCACGACCTTGCTCCCTCTCACGGGCGAAGTTAGTGCTACGAAGGATGACAAGGATGACAAGGATGACAGCATTTTAGATCAGGCCAAGGATGACTTGCAGAATCAATGGTGGTACATAGTTGGAACCGCAGTAGCCTGGGGGCCAAGCCAAGGATGGCTGATTGCTGAAAGCTGACCGCTTGCCCCCCGCTTGACTCTCCCCCCAATTCCATGTAGAATCCGATCAATCAAAGCAGGGAGGTGTCACCGTGGCCACATACGCCCGCATTCAGGATGTAGCGCAGCACACCGGAGAAGAAGTCACCATTCGCGGTTGGCTCTACAACAAAACCGACAAGGGAAAGCTCCAATTTCTCCTGGTTCGTGACGGTACCGGCAGCATGCAGTGCGTGGTCTTCAAGAGGGACGTTACGCCAGAAGCCTTCGAGGCCGCCACAACCGTGACCCAGGAATCATCCATCTACGTCACCGGGACAGTGCGGGAAGAGAAGCGCGCTCCAGGGGGCTACGAGCTCTCTGTGACGGACTTCTCCGTGCTGCAGATAGCCCAGGACTTTCCCATTTCACCCAAGGAACACGGCGTCGACTTCCTGATGAACCACCGCCATCTTTGGCTGCGATCCAGCAGGCAATGGGCCATCATGCGCGTACGTGCAACCATAATCCGTGCCATCAGGAGCTGGCTAGATGACAACGGCTTCCTTCTGGTTGACACCCCCATCCTGACCCCCGCCGCTTGCGAGGGCACCTCGACACTCTTTGAGACCGACTACTTTGGGGAGAGCGCATACCTCACGCAGAGCGGTCAGCTCTACAATGAAGCTAACATCATGGCCTTCGGCAAAGTTTACTGCTTCGGCCCCACCTTCCGCGCCGAGAAATCCAAGACCCGTCGCCATCTCACTGAGTTCTGGATGGTTGAGCCCGAGATGGCTTTCGCTGATCTGGACGAGTGTATGCGCGTGGAAGAGGAGCTGGTGGCTCACATCATGCGCACGGTCCTGAGCGAACGTGCTGAGGAACTGGAGATGCTGGAGCGAGACACCACACTATTGGAAAAGATAGTCGCGCCCTTCCCGCGCATTTCCTACGACGAGGCCCTGGAAATCGCCCGCGCCGCCGGTGAATCCATCGAGTGGGGCGAGGACTTCGGGGCTCCTCACGAGACAGCCATCGCCAAGGCCTTCGACAAGCCGGTCTTCGTACACCACTACCCCACACAATGCAAGGCTTTCTACATGGAAGAAGACCCAGAGCGTCCTGAGACGAGTCTCTCGGTGGATTTGCTAGCACCGGAGGGATTCGGAGAGATCATAGGCGGCGGCCAACGCACAGCGAGCCTGGAGTTGCTGGAGCGCAAGCTCGTCGAACACAAGCTCCCCCGTGAAGCCTTCGAGTGGTACCTCGATTTGCGGCGTTACGGATCGGTGCCCCATTCGGGCTTCGGACTGGGGATAGAGCGCACCGTCTCCTGGGTCTGTGGCCTCAGCCACATAAGACAGACCATCCCCTTCCCGCGCACACTGGGAAGGATATATCCCTAGCCCTATCTGTCCACCGCAGAGGACGCTGAGAACGCTGAGGTGACAGGAGAAGGGTACCGGAGTCTCTGCGAGCTCAGCGGTAAGCAAGCCCGTATCACGAGGAGGCTATATCCTGGCCGACGACCGTGCGATTCTCCGCTTCCCGGAGGACTTCCTCTGGGGCACCGCTACCTCCTCCCACCAGGTTGAAGGCCACAACACTAACAACGACTGGTGGGCCTGGGAGCAGCTCCCGGGCAAGATCAGTGACGGATCCACTTCCGGCCCCGCTGCCGACTGGTGGCAGCGCGCCGAAGAGGACTTCGATCGCGCCGCAGCCCTGAGCCAGAACACCCTGCGCCTCTCCCTGGAATGGAGCCGCTGCGAGCCACGTGAGGGAGAATGGGATGCAGCAGCCCTGGCGAGATACCGCCAGATGCTGCAGGGACTGCGCGACAGAGGCATTAGGCCCATGGTCACCCTACACCACTTCACCAATCCCCTCTGGCTGGTGGCGAAAGGTGGGTGGGAGAATCCCGAGGTTGTGCCGCTGTTCGACCGCTATACCTCAAAAGTAGTCGAGGAGTTGGGTGATCTTTGCGGCCTCTGGTGCACCCTGAACGAACCCCTGATCTACATCGTCTTTGGCTACATCTACGGCACCTGGCCGCCAGGAGTCCGCAGCCTCCCACGAGGCATAAAGGTATTCCGCAACATGGTCCGAGCCCACGCTCAGGCCTACCGCACGATACATCGTCTCCAGGCAGACGCCCAGGTCAGTATCGCCAAGCACGTGCGAGTCTTCGATCCTGCCAACCC
>JAKLPW010000363.1 GCA_022013675.1 Anaerolineae bacterium
CCCAAAAGGGGGAGGGTAAGTAGAGCCCATGCCCAAGATGTCAGATCAAGATTATCTCCTGTCGGACCAATATCGAGATGCGTCGAATCTGGACGCGAGGATGCAGCTTCACGCACGCTTCAGTGTCAACGTGTATGGCTGGCACCGGTGGGTCTTCGATCAGTTCGATCTCCCCCCACAGAGCCGCATCCTCGAATTGGGCTGTGGCCCCGCATGGCTATGGCGGGACAACCTGGACCGCATTCCAGAAAGCTGGGACATCACCCTGTCCGACTTCTCCCCTGGGATGCTGCAGCAGGCTCAGAGCAACCTGCGTGACAGCCAGGAACGCTTCGACTATGCAGAGATCGACGCCCAATCGATCCCCTACGAGGATGGCTCCTTCGATGCCGTCATCGCCAATCACATGCTATACCACGTGCCGGACCGGGCGAAGGCACTTACTGAGATCTGTCGCGTCTTGAGACTCGGCGGGCACTTCTACGCCTCGACGGTGGGCCGAAATCACCTGCGAGAGCTGCACACCCTGCTCAAGAGATTCGATCCCGTGCCCCATCCCTGGTTTGACAATCCTTTCGTCCTTGAGAATGGGGCCGCACAGCTTTCAGAGTGGTTCTCGCAGGTCACGTTGCACCGGTACGAGGATGCTCTGATCATCACGGAAGCAGGCCCTTTGGTCGCCTATATCCTCTCCTCGGCTGACAAGGAGATCCTGGTTGGCGAGAAGCTCGCCGCGCTCAGAAGGTATGTGGAAGAAGAGATCGCTCTGCACGAGCACATCCACATCACCAAGGACCCCGGCATCTTCGAGGCCATTCGGGATGATGGGGATCATCGGGAACAGAATTGACACGCTTGCAGTCTCAACGTACAATTAAGCATCGGTCCTCAAGGTGACGTCACGTTACATTTGATGCAGAGAAGTCTTGACGGAGTTGAAGGATGACACCTCTAAAGAAAAACCCCCCAAGTGTGTCCCAGAACCACAAATCCTACAGCCAGGGAGAAGAGATTGCCAATGCGATCACCCATGGCATTGGCACTGGTCTCAGTGTAGCCGGACTGACCTTGCTGGTGGTACTGGCCATTCTGCACAGCGACGTCTCGAGGATCGTCAGCTTCAGCATCTACGGCAGCAGCCTCATCATCCTCTATCTGGCATCAACCCTCTACCACAGCTTCCAAAACCCTCCGGTCAAGCGAGTCTTCAGGATAATTGATCACTCTGCCATCTACTTGCTGATTGCCGGAACGTACACCCCTTTCCTACTGCTTTGCATGCAGGGAGCCTGGCGATGGGCGTTGTTGGGTGTAGTGTGGGGGTTAGCCTTAGTGGGGATCGGCTTCAAAGCCTTCTTCACCAACCGCTTCCGAAAGGTATCCGTGCTGGCCTACATTCTCATGGGCTGGCTCTGCGTGATTGCCATGAAAGAGATGCTTGCCACCATCCCACCCGGCGGCCTGATCCTGCTGGCAGCGGGAGGAGTGATCTACACAGTCGGTGTTCTTTTCTACATCTGGAAAAGGGTACCTTACAATCACGCCATCTGGCATCTCTTCGTCATGGGAGGCAGCATCTGCCACTATCTTGCTATCCTCCTCTACCTGACGCCTGTAGCCTGACGGGACTCGGCAGGGAAGCACTCGGTACCCTCCCGCAGGTTTCGTCCCACCGTCCAGGATTATCCGATAGCGGCACACCTGATCACATATTTGCGAGGTCCATTCATGAAACCTGCGGGAGGCTGGAGGATATACCCTGTAACCGCACCGCTTCGTTCACGCACCGAATCGGCCTGAAGGAGAACTATGGATAGAGAAAAAAGACAGCACACCAGGTCCCGTTCTATCTTTGACCTGAAAGTCACGGATAGAGACACTCTGCTGGTCATTGGATACTTGCTGGATCTCTCCAGCGGAGGTCTAGGAGTCCTAAGCGATAATCCTATTGGAACTCACCGGGTCTTCCGGCTGGAATTGACGGTTCCTCTGGACGAAAAGCACCAGGATATGATCGTCTTCGACGCCAAGAGCATCTGGTGCCAGAAAGCGCCAGAAGCTGAATTATACCACACCGGATTTCAATTCATGAAGCTCTCTGACAGGGCCAACGAAGCCCTTGAGGCTTTAAAGCGTGACGATTTCCTCATGACGGGGGCAGGAACGTGGTGATAAAGAATCCCATCCACGTATCCGTTTTCCACACCAACGACATGCACAGCCGTCTGGATGCCATGGCTCGCCTGAGCGCCTATGCCCGCCGGCTGAGAGCTGAGGCGGAATCCGAAGGTCGACAAGTATTCTTCTGGGACGCGGGCGACGCCGCCGATCGGCGGGTCCGGATCTGTAGCGTTACCAAAGGCGCTGCATTCTCGCCTATCCTGAACGCCATGGGATACACCCTACAAACGATGGGCAACGCCATCTCTCTGCCGTATGGGCCACAGGCCATGGCCGATGTAGGAGAACGCGCTGATTTCCCCATCCTGGCAGCCAACTGTCGTGATGGCCGTAAGCCACTGCCTGAAGGTCTACAGGAATACGTACTCATCCCTCTGCCTCATGGCCTGACCATGGGCGTCATCGGTTTGACTGCGCCCTGGGGTGGCATGTACGAAATCTTCGGGCTGCACTTTCCGGATTTCCTCGCCGTCGCACGCCGTCTGGTCAAGAAGCTTAGGAAACAAGGCGCCGCGCCCATCGTCGTCCTCTCTCACCTGGGGCTTGAGGATGACCGCCGGCTGGCCGATGAGGTGGAAGGAATCGATCTGATCGTGGGCGGACACTCCCACGATAGGATCCCCGTTGGAGAGAGACGCAAGGGCGTCTTCATCGTTCAAGCGGGCGAATACGCCCAGACGCTTGGCCGGGTAGACCTTCTGCTGGACCCCAAGGCCGGGGAGGTGCTGACCAGGTCGGCGCATCTGCTGGACGTGCCGGAGGACGAGCCTCCCGACCCTCTGATCCAGGCAGCTATCGATGCCGCCGAGCGAGAGGTGGAAGTGATAAGGCAGCAGCCGATCGGGACACTCCAGTCGGCGTTGGACCTGGATCACTTTCGCGAGTGCGGCATCGGGAACCTCACCGCCGATGCCCTTCGCGAACGCTTTAGCGCCGAGGCAGCGATGATTTGCAGTGGGCTGTTTCATCAGGGCCTGCCATCCGGCACCATTAACTTCGGCCAGCTCGATGCCGCCTGCTTCTCGACCGCCAATCCCTGCCTAACCGAAGTGCGCGGGACGCAGATAATGGACGCTTTGGAAAAGAGCCTCGACCCGGAACGCTCAGAAGTGAAACATGGCAGTTACCGGGGGACACCCATCGGCGTGTTGCAGATAAGCGGCCTGAGAGTCGAGTACGACCCTGATGCGGAGCCCGGGGAGCGAGTGAAGCGCGTCGAGGTGCAGGGAAAACCACTGGATCCAAATCGCCTCTATCGCCTGGCTCACACCGATGCTGAGACGATCCGGAGAGTAGGCTACCTGGTATTGGAAGAGGGTCAAACGACGCACCCCGAGGTGCCCACTATCGTACGCGAGGCGATGGAAGAGTACATCCGCCGATACTCGCCCGTGCCCCCTCCGGAAGGGGGACGCTGGATAGTCGTATGAACCGAAACGTCAAACTCATGACTCTGGCCGTCTTCCTGTGGGGAGCCGGTGATGGCCTGTTCTTCTACATTCAACCTCTCTATATCGAAGAGTTGGGGGCCAACCCTGCCCAGATAGGCGGGCTTCTGTCTCTCATGGGGTTGGTCACGGGCCTGGCCTTTATTCCTGCGGGATACCTCGCTGACCGGCTGCCGCGTAAGCCTCTCCTCCTGGGAGGATGGATATGCGGCTCCGTGTCTATGCTAACCTGTAGCCTGGCGCAAGACTGGCAAGGACTGATCCCAGGCCTGGTGCTCTATGGTCTCTCTGCCTATACCATGCCCATCGTCGATGCCTACCTGGCGACGGCGGCCGGCGGCCAAAACCTGGAAAAAGTGTTCACCATGACCACCGCGGCCTACACCGCCGGGATGATTCTCTCCCCGGCCGTAGGTGGAGTGCTGGCAGACTCGGTCTCCATGCGCGCCGTATACCTGGCTGCCGCCGGGGTCTTCGCCCTCTCCATGACAGCCGTTCTGGCCATCGCCCCTCAGCGGCCTGATAGCGGACTGGGGCCGCGAAGTGACCTGCGATTACTCCTGAACCGGCGCTTCCTGGGGTTCGTCGCTCCTGTTCTATTGGCTTTCTTCGCCATGCATCTGGTCTTCCCCCTGGTTCCTAACTACCTGGCCGACGTGCGCGGATGGAGCACGTTGCAGATAGGAGTGCTTGGCTCTGTCGCTGCAGTAGGAACCACCTTGCTCTCGCTGCTCTTGGGAAGAGTGAGGGGAAAACAAAACCGAGGATTCCTCCTGGGGCAAGGGTTGGTCTGGCTCTCGGCGGGTATGGTCCTATGGGCACCCGGTCTAATAGGAGTAGCCCTGGCCTTCCTGCTACGAGGCGGCACCATGGCCTGCCGTGCCCTAACATCGGCCCGGGCCTCCAACTTCCTCGGAGAAGCGAATCGGGGCCTCGCTCTGGGGGCCACGGCCACCACCGTCGCCCTGTCTCAGGTGCTGGCCTACGCGACCGCAGGATGGCTCTACGGGCTCCTGCCCGCGCTGCCATTCCTAGCCGCCCTGGCCTTCATACCTGCCGGCATGGTACTCACCAGCAGGCTGTCCGAGAGGAACGCCGCATGAGCCCCGCGACCTTAGGGACGCTGCGGCTAGCGCCCTTCAATACCCGGATCCCAGTGCCTGCGGGCACTTCTCAACTTCAGCCAGGGCTTTCCAATCCCTGGCAAAGCACGACCAACGAATGAAATTCGCTGTCTGAAATTGAAAAGCCCCCGTAGGGGCTAACCGCACAAGTTCCAGTGCCTGATGGCACTTCTCAACTTCAGACGGGGATTTCCAATCCCTGGTCCTACTGCCACCTGCAATCCTATATGTAACCGAATAGAATCCGATGCACCTCCCGTGCACGATAGACTTTCGAGGTCTTCTCTCATATTGGGCAACACACTATATCTTTCAAGGAGGAGATGCTAATGCCTACACTCATTCTAACGCTCTTGACAGTAATTTCAGCCTTTCTACACATTCGCGCCGAGTACCATGGCCCACGGAAGCACGTCTACATCTTCAAGCCCCTTACGACGATCCTCATCCTGCTGAATGCGGTGCAACTTGGGTGGGCAGACCCATCACTCTATAAATACGCGATCCTCGCGGGCCTGATCTTCTCCCTGGCCGGAGACGTCTTTCTCATGCTGCCCTCGGACCGCTTCCTGGCCGGGCTGGCCAGCTTCCTCACCGGCCACATCTTCTACATCGTGGCCTTCACATCCGGGACCGGCTTCAGCTTCTCGCTGCTATCATTGCTGCCCTTCGCGATCTACGGCGCGGTCATGTTCTCCATCCTGGCTCCCCACACCGGCAAGATGAAGCTACCCGTATCGGCCTACATCTCGGTGATCCTGGTCATGGCCTGGCAGGCCTGCGCTCGCTGGGGCCAGACGGGGGGAGCCGGCGCATTGCTGGCCTTCCTGGGAGCTGGCTTGTTCGTCATCTCGGACTCCGTGCTGGCCCTGGACCGCTTCCGAGGCAAGTTCAATGCCGCACGGCTGCTTACCCTGGTCACGTACATCAGTGCCCAATGGCTGATCGCGCTCTCGTTGGGGCAGGGGATCCTGTTCTAGGGTGACCGCCGCTGTAGAAGAGGGCAGACCCGCTCTGGGCGAACACGTCGGTTCGCCCCTACACCGCCGCGCATCATGTGGATGTACGGGAATGTTTAGGACGCCACGCCATTCACCTTCAAACACCCTCAGGACCAGCGCCAAGACAGCTTGCTTCAGCATGCTTTCCTCTGCCCAGCCTGCTGCTTTAGCGGCAGGCCCATCCCACCGACACAACAAAGCCCTCCGGCGCTCGTAACCATGCACCCGAAGGGCCTTGCTCATATTCTATGGAGACTTCGGAACAGTACATTGGCGAAAAACGTGCAAGTGTGACTTGAACATGGGACGCTCTTCGAGTAAGATACTGGTGACAAAACCGATATCTGAAAGGAGAACGCCCCATGCTCACCCGTATTATATCCAATAGTGACGAACTATGCACATTTGTAGATCAACTCAACTTGCCACTCAGTGCCCCACAGCTTCGCCACGTGATCAATGTGGCCGATGGACGCAAGACTATAGCAGAGATTCATCGTCAGTTCGTGAGTTGTGTGGATCCGTCCAACATAGCCGACACGTTTCGCATTGCACCCTGGCTAGCAGAGGACGTACGTGTTTCTCTGGCCAAGGCCGTGATACACGTAGCCTTGAATCGACTGGAGGAACAAGATCAGCCGCGTCGCTTACTGATCAGCCTCGACGACTCATTGTTGATCAAGGATCCAGACACACGTCATCTGGAAGGAGTCGATTGGCACTACGACCATGCTGCCAGGCGCAGGAAGCGAACTCGCTATCAGAACGCCCTGTGTTACTTGGAATGCAACATCGCAGCTGGCGATTGGGATGCCACAGTTGCCATTCGGCCCTATCTACGCGAGAAGACCGTGCGGCGCATCAATCGGAACCGTCCGCCTGGTCAACGAGTGCACTTCGTCAGCAAGTATCGCTTAGCGCGGCGGATTCTAGAGGACTGCCGCAGACTGATCCCTCCCGATGTGGCTGTGTACGTCCAGTTCGATATTTGGTACGCCTCAGCCAAATTGATCAAATACATCCGGCGTCAGGGTTGGCACGTCATTTGTCGAGTCAAGTCCAATCGCAAGTTGAGCGGTCAAAGCATCAAACAGCGCGGTCTGGCCCAACGGCACCAGCGGTATTCCTACGTGGACATCACCGCTGCAGATGGCTCGAAGACCACCTATCTGGTACGGCGCATGACTAGCCGCCTCAGCAAGGTTCCCTTCGACGTCTGCGGGTTGGTATCGAGACGGCACTACTGGGATCATCACCCGGTGTACTTCATAAGTACGGATCTCACCCTGTCGCCTCAACAGGCGTTACAGTGGTATGCCAGGCGCTGGAACTGCGAGATCGACAACTTATATCTCAAACAGCGATTAGGACTCGGCGACTTCCGGCTCCAATCCTACGAAGCCATCGACAAGTTCTGCTCCGTCGTCCTCCTAGCGTGGGCGTACGTCAAGTGGCGGTATGCCCAAACGATGAGCCGCCACGTGCGGAATCCTGCCGATGTCATCCGGCAACATCAATACGAGCACGCTCAGAAGTGGCTAACCGCTGCCTGCCAAGAAGCCATCGACTCCGGCGACATCCCCTCGGTGGTCAATCGCTTCTTGCCTCGGGGACCTTAGTCACGGCTTTGTCCTCCATCTCATGCTCGTATCAGGAGTCGTTTGCGATTCTGCCAAACGCCTTCCGTTCGATGCTGCCCAGACGCCGAGGGTACTGGTTTCCCATAGCTCGATTCTGGGCTAAATTCGCCAATGTCCTGTTCGGAAGTCTATCGCTTGCAAAGACCGGCCAGATTCCATCGAAGACTTCCGAAGTCTGGTATCCGGCAGATATCCCAATCTGCCTCTAGCTATTCAGAGGCACTCCCGTATCAGTAGACAGAGGCAGCGACCCCTCTCCCCGCAGATAATAAGCCGTCTCGCGGGTATTCTCCTCAATAGAAAGAGCAAGCAAGATAAATTCGCTGACGGCATACAGAATCAAGAAATGAAGACCCGAGACCAGCAGGGAGCCCAGGAATCCGACTATGCCCACCACGATTCCACCCTGCATCAGCGCGGGAAGGATATCCGCCCCACGTGCATAGCCGTACGTGAGCGTCGTGAGCGATCCGCCACCGATGACGCCCAACGTCAGGATGCCCAGGCCCGCCAGAACCCCCAGCACCAACACGATCCATGCCAGGATCTTATAAACCGCGGACAGAAAACGTAATGCCTTGAACCTCTTCTCCATGTGTTCAACCCCTTTCGTTATCAGCAGGTGCGCCCACCGCAGGTATCTCGCGCCATAGCCTTCGATCACGCTTTCACGAGGCGCATTATATCATAAAGCGGCAACCACAACAAGTTCATCTGCCAAACCCAGACCTCCGAGGTTTTCCCCCACAGCCAA
>JAKLPW010000031.1 GCA_022013675.1 Anaerolineae bacterium
AAGGCAAGGGCCAAGGCCAAGGCAGAACCCAAGGCTACGGCAAAGCCCAAGGCCAAGGCAGAACCCAAAGCTACGGCAAAGCCCAAGGCTACGGCAAAGCCCAAGGCTACGGCAAAACCCAAGGCCAAGGCAGAACCCAAGGCCAAGGCAGAACCAAAGGCCAAGGCAGAACCCAAGGCCCCAGCGGCGTCTAAGAAGGATGTGTCTCGGACAAAGAAAGGCAAAGCTGTAGAATCTTCTGTGGCCAAAGATCGGTCTGCTGAGGCCGCGCAATTGCCAGAAGCCGAGGAGAAGATGATCCCTGCAACCCCAGAGCCGAAGAGTGAGTCTGTTGTTGCGGTAGAGGATCAGCAGGAAGCCGATTCCCGGAAGGTCGAACGCGGGCTGGCAGATTCCCCCACTGCCATAGAGATCCCTGCCTCGATCATGGTGCGTGAACTGGCGAATCTGATGCAACGGAGTCCCATTGATGTCATCAAACAGTTGATGAACGCCGGTGTCATGGCCAATATCAACCAGCGCATCGATTATGACACTGCCGCTATCGTGGCAGAAGAAATGGGCTATGAGGTCCTCGAGGAGAGTTTTCAAGAGCAAGAGCCTCTCTCTGCCGAACCAACACAGCGTCAGCGCAGGGTCTATAGCGACGAGGAGCAGCAGGATCTCATTGTCTGCCCTCCCGTGGTTACCATTATGGGGCATGTAGATCATGGCAAGACCTCTTTGCTTGATGCCATACGCCAGACTAACGTAGTTGGGGGGGAGTCGGGAGGTATTACCCAGAGCATTGGAGCCTATCAGGTTGAGAAAGATGGGAAAAAGATTACTTTCTTGGATACCCCTGGGCATGAGGCTTTTACAGAGATGCGTGCTCGCGGCGCTAGTGTGACCGACATCGTAGTGCTGGTGGTTGCCGTCGACGCTGGGGTGATGCCTCAGACGATCGAAGCTATTGACCATGCACGCGCGGCCGGGGTTCCCATCATTGTGGCTTTGAACAAGATTGATAAAGCGCACGCGAACGTGGACGGTGTCAAACAGCATCTGGCCGATATCGGTCTTGCGCCGGAAGACTGGGGAGGCAGTACTATCTGTGTCCCCGTTTCTGCCCAGCAGAAGACTGGTCTCGATGCCTTGTTGGAAACCATTCTGTTAGTCGCGGAGATGGAAGATCTACAGGCAAATCCCAAGCGCCCTGCCTCAGGGACAGTGATTGAGGGACGACTGGACAGAACTAAGGGTCCCATTGCGACTATCCTTATAGAGGATGGCACACTTCGTAGTAGAGATTGCATCGTTATTGGCGACACCTTCGGCAAGATCAGGGCGATGTTTGATTACAACGGCCGCCGGCTCAAGTCTGCGGGGCCAGCCACACCCGTCGTTGTGTTGGGTTTCCGGCACGTGCCCCGAGCGGGAGATAGAATTGAGGCGATCGAGGATGAGAGATCTGCACGTCTCCTTGCCTCCGAGCGACAGGTAGAATCTCGTGAGGCCAGTCTACGCCCGCCCGGTAGACTCAGCTTGGAAGAGATCTTTGCCCAAATGCTGGCAGGCGAAATCAAGGAGCTGAACCTGATCCTGAAGGCTGATGCGCAAGGGTCCATCGCCCCAGTTGTGAGTTCGTTGGAGAAGCTGGGAGAAGAGGATCTGAAGATCAACTTCATTCACCAGTCTACCGGAAGTATCACTGAATCGGATATCATGCTGGCGAGAGCTTCCCGCGCGATCGTTGCGGGGTTCAGGGTGCGCGTTGACCCGGCTGCGCAGCGCATGGCTGACGCCGAGGGCGTAGAAGTGCGACTGTATGATATTATCTACAGGCTGATTGAGGACATCGACAAAGCGCTCAGAGGTCTTATGGATCCCGTGTACGAAGACGTTACCATCGGCAAGGCGCAAGTACTTGCGCTCTTTCGCATACCCAAGCGCGGCACGGTGGCCGGGTTGCGGGTTATAGAGGGCAAAGTGCTTCGTAATGCCATGGCCAGAGTGCTGCGCGATGGTAACGTCATACACGATGGCAAATTGTCTTCGCTACGGCGGTTCACCGAGGACGTGACTGAGGTCGGTACCGGCTTTGAATGTGGCGTTGGCCTGGAGGGGTTCCAAAACTGCGCAGAGGGAGACATCCTCGAATTCTATAGAAAGGAGCAGGTAAGCTAGGGAAGGAGTGGGGGCTGCTGCCAGGATCGGTGTATCCTGGTTGCTTGTCCCTCCTGGTTCCTGATGATAAGCCAACTTTTGCTGCCTGTCGGAACATGGGTACACGAAGACAGAGGAAAGTCGCTGAGCTCGTTCACAGAGAGTTGAGCGGTCTTGTGGAAAGAAAAATGGGCGACCCGCGAGTCCTGGGAGTCACGATCACGGAGGTTCAGGTGACACCGGACCTGCGCATGGCCCGCGTGTACGTGACCAGTCTTGGTACGGAGGAGGAACGGAAGGCGGCATTGAAAGGTCTCCAAGGGGCGCAGGGATTCCTCCGGCACGAGCTGGCGACAAATCTTGAACTACGGTGCGTGCCCGAGCTTGCGTTTTTCCTGGATAACACCTGGGAAAGTGCCTATCGCATTGATTCCTTGTTGGAGGAGATTCGAGATCAGTCATCGGAGAGAGATGAAAGCGAATAGCATTGATCAGATCGAGATGCTCATACGGAATGCAGGGAGCGTGTGGATCGGTTGCCATATATTTCCCGACGGCGATGCTATTGGGTCTACCCTAGGTCTTATGTGGGGCCTTCGTCAGTTGGGCAAAAAATGTGTACCAGCTTGCCAGGATCCTGTCCCTTCGCAATTCTCTTTTCTGTCTGGAGTATTGGAGTTTACAGCCCGCGCACCTGGGGACGAGGACCTCATCATCGTGCTCGATTGCGGCAGTTTGGATCGCATTGGATCACTTTATGATCCGACTCGCTTCGAGCGGTCCCCGGTCATCAACATCGACCATCACATCACTAACACGAGCTTTGGCGATGTGAATCTGGTGCAGGACAAATCGGCTACGGTAGAAATCGTTTACGCATTTCTGCTTAGACTGGGAGCAGAGATAACGAAGGACATCGCCACTTGTCTGTTGAGCGGACTGTCCACGGATACCCGCTCTTTCCGGACTTCGAACACAACCGTGGATACTCTCCGCGTTGCCACCGCGTTGATGGAGGCGGGAGCAGACCTGGCGGAGATCAGTCACCAGATTTACGACCATATGCCGTTTTCTACGGCGGGCTTTTTTGGCCGGGCTCTCGGTGTTGCAAAGCTCCGGGGACGGATTGCGTGGACTGAGATCACCAAGGCGATGATGAGAGAAATGAACGTTGCCCAGGCCGGGGCTCGGGGTGTGGTCAGTTTTTTGGCCAGCACGCGAGAAGCCGACGTCGGTATCGTTTTCCGAGAGAACGGCCACGGCAAGATTGATGTGGAAATGCGTTCCGTTCCGGGCGTAGACGTGTCCCAGGTAGCACTCTCGTTTGGAGGCGGAGGGCACCCCCAAGCTGCTGGCTGTAGCCTGCCGGGCGAGATCAAGGAAATCGAGGAACGAGTTCTTGCGGCGATGGAGGAAAGCTTGGGCAAGCAATAAGTGAGGTTAGCACGGTGAAGGAACAGGGTAAGGAGAGCAGATCTCAACGTCGGAGCAGCAAGCCCCCTGAACCTGCAGGTTCTCTTCTCAAGACAAGTATCTCGGGCATCTTGAACATCAACAAGCCGTCTGGCATGACGTCTCACGACGTTGTGCAGTGTATCCGTCGAACCGCAGAGCAGCGTCGCGTTGGCCACGCGGGCACGTTGGACCCCATGGCAACTGGGGTGCTCTTGGTATGTCTGGGTAAGGCCACGCGAGTGGCGGAGTACCTGACCAATAGCCGCAAGCGTTACCGTGCGCGTGCCGTGTTGGGGGTCACTACCGATACCTATGATCAGGAAGGGAAAATCACCTCGCAGAATCCCTGCCCCGACCTGAAAGCTGACGATTTGGAAGCTATCCTACAGCAATTCACGGGTCACATCCAGCAGATTCCCCCGATGTACTCCGCCGTGAAGGTTGGTGGGCGTCCCCTTTATCATCTAGCTCGTCGTGGTGTATCTGTGGAGCGTAAGGCGCGTTCTGTTGAAATCCATGACATAAGGCTGCTGGATTGGTCACCCCCTGAACTCTTCTTCGAAGTCGAGTGTTCCAAGGGGACCTACATCCGCTCTCTGGCACACGACCTCGGGCAGTCCCTGGGATGCGGAGCACATCTGGTGGAGTTGGTCCGGTTGTCCAGTGGGGCATTCAGGCTCGAAGACGCCGTTTCGCTGGAGGTTGCTGAGGGCAGCCTTACGAATGGATCGTGGCGCCAGCTACTCCACCCCTTGGATGTGGCCCTACTCGCTTTCCAGGCTGTGACACTGGGATGGGATGAGGCCCGGTTGGTCGGACACGGGCGTCAGATCCGGCTTCCCAAGGGAATCGAGGGTCGGCTCTGCCGCGCGTATGACCCCGAAGGGGAGCTCGTGGCTTTGCTTCGGCCAGGGGACGAGCCTGAGGTCTGGCGACCACACAAGGTCTTTCGTCCTGTCCCGTCACCGGCGAGAGATGACGCAGGCCAGGGAATGTCGGGTAGCTGAGATGCAGATCCTGAATGACTTTGCCGATGCGAAACTTGACCCAGACTTGGTGGCGACCATTGGGACCTACGATGGCTTGCACCGGGGGCATCAGCATCTAGTGGGATCGCTCATAGCACATGCCAAGGAGATCGGCGCACTGAGTGGCCTCATTACCTTTCATCCTCATCCACAGCGTGTGCTTCATCCCGAGCTTCCCACTATATGCTTGACGACCCAGAATGAGAAAACCGCTCTCCTCCAGGAGATGGGACTGGACGTACTGGTCGTACTGCGTTTCACACTTGAGATGTCCCGTACCCCAGCCAGGGGATTCGTGCGTGCAGCGGTCGAGCACCTCCGTATGCGTGAGTTGTGGGTGGGAGACGATTTCGCTCTGGGTAGGCATCGCGAGGGGGATGTAGCAGCATTACGGAGGCTGGCGCAAGAACTTGGCTTCAGGCTGCGGGTCGTCGAGATGGTAGAGAATGATGAAGGGCCCATCAGCAGTACTCGCATCCGCGCTCTAATCCTCGACGGCCGGGTTGACAAGGCAGCCGAATTGCTGGGAAGGCCTTATAGCATTGTGGGCAAGGTGATGTCTGGCGTGATGCCTGGCCATCAACAGAGCCAGGGCCCGGGTTTCTCTGCCTTCGAGCTAGCCGTGCCCTCTGAATGTCTCCTTCCCGCCGATGGCACCTATGCTGCTTGCGCTTCTTTGGGAGGACAACGCCACCCCGCTGTGCTTAGCATTGAAGCTTCCCCTTGTTCTAACGATGGCGTTGGTACGGTGCGAGCATATCTGTTGAAGCCTGGCGCAGATTTGGCTGGACCGGACCTTATCGTGCAACTGATCCAGCGGCTGCGGTCCGAGCATCTCTTTGATACGGAAGAGCAGTTGACTGCCTATATCCTGCGCGACATCCAGCGAGCTGAAAGGATACTGGATGTGCAGGCTGGGGAGCCGAGCTAGCTCGGGGCAGGAGAGCGAAATGGGACAGGGCAGCGAAAAGCCAGTGGGATTCGAGGAGCTAGAGCACACCGCCGACGTTGCTCTGCGAGTCTACGGGCGTGACCTGCAAGAGATCTTCGTCCGTGCGGCGGAGGGCATGTTTCATCTGATTGGGGATTGTGGGCGCGATGGCCCCCCGCATTTCGAGAACGACTTCCGTCTTGAAGCTCCGGACCGAGAGTCCCTGCTCATTGATTGGCTGAACGAGCTTCTGTACCTGTCAGAAATTCAAGATGTCTGTTACTACGTCTTCGACATTCACAATCTGGCATCTACCGCGTTAGAAGCCCGCGTAAGCGGCAACTCACTTACCTTGCACAAGCGAGCGATCAAAGCCGCGACTTTCCACGAGCTACGCATCGAAGAGATGCCGAACGGGTTAGAGGTCACTATCGTTTTCGACGTTTAGCCAGAACATCGATTCAGACCTGTTGTTGAATGATGAGCAGATCAGTTGGATGAGTTGCTGATAGCCTTGGCGCGAAGGGATAGCAACAGGAGGAGTGATCATGGTAGAGAAAACAGACCTTGTACGCCTGAATCCTTGTCTCTACGAGGTTCCCAAAGGGTTTCGGAGTGACATGCGAGTCCCTGCACGTCTTTATGCGGACGATGCTCTGCTGGAGGCGGCTCTGCAGGATCGGTCCATGGAGCAGTTGGTCAACACGACCACGCTGCCCGGAGTTGTAAGATACACCCTCGCTATGCCCGACATGCACCAGGGGTACGGGTTTCCTATCGGGGGAGTGGCGGCCACTCTTCTCCCCAAGGGAGTCATTTCGCCCGGTGGTGTGGGATACGACATTAACTGTGGCGTGCGCTTGCTTTCCTCGCAGATTCGAGCCGACGAACTTCGGCCCCATCTCACGACTTTGATGAACGTTCTCTTCAACAAGGTTCCTGCGGGCGTGGGGCAAGGCGGCAAGGTTAACCTCTCACCCCAGGATATGGATCGTGTGCTGGAAACCGGGTCGCGGTGGGTGGTGAAGAAGGGCTACGGAACCCAGGAAGATCTCGATCACACCGAGGAGTGGGGCAGCATGGCTGGCGGCGACGCCAGTAAGGTGAGCCCGCGCGCCAAGAAGCGCGGAGCGAACCAACTCGGTTCGCTGGGGGCAGGGAACCACTTCGTGGAGATAGGTGAGGTGGTGGAGATCTACGACGAAGAGGCCGCTGCGCGCTTTGGCCTGACCGAGGGGCACATCGCCGTCTGGATCCATTGTGGCTCTAGGGGCCTGGGACACCAGGTCTGCACCGATTACGTCCGCAGTTTCCAGGACGCCGTGCACAGGTATCGCATCGATCTGCCGGACAGGGAATTGGTCTGTGCTCCCTTTGATTCGCCCGAGGGAGAAGCCTACTTCGCGGCCATGGTGTGCGCAGCGAACTATGCCTGGGCCAACCGGCAGATGATCACGCACCTGGTCCGCCGTACGTTCGAGCAGGTGCTGGCCGGCAAGGTGCGCAATTGGGATCTGGATCTGATCTACGACGTGGCCCATAATATCGCCAAGGTCGAAGGGTACGAGATAGGTGGCAAGTACCTCCGGCTGTGCGTGCATCGCAAAGGGGCTACCCGTTGCTTCGGGCCCGGGAATCCCGCAGTCCCGGCGGACTATCGCGACCTGGGTCAGCCGGTTCTCATTCCCGGCGACATGGGGACGGCATCCTACGTGCTGGTGGGCACGGAGAAGGCCATGCGCGAGAGCTTTGGGTCCACCTGTCATGGTGCAGGCAGGGTCATGAGCCGCTCCAAGGCAAAGAAAACTATCCGTGGTGACAAGCTGCGAAGTGATCTCGAAGAGCGGGGGATCGTGATTAAGGCCAAGAGCATGCCAGGCCTGGCAGAGGAAGCCCCGCAAGCCTACAAGGACATTGATCGCGTCGTGGCAGTAGTTCACAAAGCTGGCCTGGCCTGCAAGGTCGCGAAGTTGTGTCCCATGGGAGTGATGAAAGGATAAAGGCTATCAGCGGTCAGCCATCAGCTTTCAGTTTCTCGTTGAGCGAGGCAGGCATTCGCTCCCTCCCGGCTGTCACTCTTGTGAGGGGCGCGTATTTCTCACCGGGGGAGGGCCTCCTCAGATAGGAGCTAGTCTCCCGACCGATCCCTCCTTCGTGCGCACCCCCAGGCTCGAGCAGAGACCATCACCCTTATGAAAGACGAAAGCTGAGCGCTGAAGGCTGATAGCTGATCGCTTATGTTTCCCTGATGTCTATGACTTCCTCTCCCAGACTCTCGATGACGGGGAGCAGTGCCTCTCGTTGGATGCCCTGTATCTTGATGGTTATCAGGCGGGTGGTAGGATCGTCTCCCAGGAAGGTGCCCAGGCTGACGATATTGCCGTCGAGTCTGGTGATTGCTCCGGTCAGCTCAGCCAGCACCCCTTTGCAGTCGCAAGTCCGTATCGTTACCCTCAGACCTTGCTCGCGGGCTCCTAACACCTCCAGGAAGACCTTGAAAAGGTCCGTCTCGGTGATGATCCCCACCAGAGTATCGCCTCGCATCACTGGCACGCCCCCGATCTTGTTGTCGGCCATGATGCGCGCGGCCTCTTCGACAGGGGTATCCTCTTGCACCGTTATGACGTCACTCGTCATGATTTCCTGCATGGTGATCTTCGATATCAGGTAGCCTACCTCGTACTTGCTCAACGTGGTGGCCTGCGATGGCGATGCTGCCAGTAGGTCCTGATTCGAGACGATACCGGCTAGCTTGCCGGCAGCATCGAGGATCGGGAGCCGGCGGATTTTCTCGCGCTTCATGATGCGCATGGCCTCGTCCAACGAAGTGTCTTCCCTCACGGTAATTGGATTATGGGTCATGCGTTCCTTGACCAGCATGTTACTCCTCCTTTCGAACGTCTAGTGTGGCTTATCCCGAGGCCATTTTCTTATCGGTATAGCATCTTGCTTTCTTCGCATGTAACGCCAGCCGAAATGTCCTGCACGGCGATGGTCTGAAAGGCTTTCGATTCCAGTCGGTACGAGCTTTCAACATGGCCCATTATACAATGGGCGAGGAGGTTTGTCCAGCATCCCGCTTGATGGTAC
>JAKLPW010000364.1 GCA_022013675.1 Anaerolineae bacterium
CGAGGCATCGCTATGAGTACGGCGCTGAAGCCATCAGACAGACTGTGCTGGAGTAGCAAGCCAGATCGCTTGCCTCACGACCTACTGGCTGATGATGGCAGCTTGAGAATCATGGACTGACTACCTGCGGTCGGCAGATTGTCCCGCTCTTTCTCCTCGGATCACTGCCGGATCATGGGAAGGGTGGAAATCCTTGAGGCGGACTGGACTATTGCTTGTCGTCGATACCCGGATGCATTGAGGGAGAAGATGACGTACGACTTGAGCAGCCCTGGAAGAAACAGAGGTACAAGGAAGATGGGCCCTTGATGGTACAGGTGATCCAGAGCAATGGCGTGATTTCGACAATATGACTGGCAAAGGGAGGAAAGAGAATGGATAGCATCACAGCCACTCGCAGGAATCGGACCTGGCTAGGTTTTGTGCTTCTCTCAGCGTGCCTGGCGGCCCTGCTGATTTCGCCGGTCCTGGTTAGCGCCACAGGGCCGTCTGGAATGAGCACGGGGAATGTCTCGTACGGGATTTCGGTAGAGACGAACTACCGATACGAAGGTGAGAATCTCCCCAGCATGAAGCTCAGCCCCAAGGCTATTGGATATACCTGCCCAGACTTCGTCTTCATACCCGCCGACGGCTGGATGCTACATGGCAAGGGCGTTCCGCCTGGGGGGACATGGCACGGAACATTCGGGGCAACGGAGGGCTGCGAGCCCACACCAGGTCCCGTGGTTGAGGTCTACTGCGACGACAGCTCCGTCGGCCTGAAGACGGATGCATGCCACGAACTGAAAGGCAGTGTCCTTCCGAAAGTGCAGTGGATTCTGTGCAACTACTTCCCCCAGACCAGCGAACCGGCCGCTTTGACCATTAACGACAAAGCGGCCGCGGTACAGGAGGCGATCTGGCACTTCACGAATGGTGAGGCCGTCAGTGGCGACGCCGCCGACATCGTAAGCGCGGCCAACAACGCTGGACCCGAGCTGGCCACACCCTGGTCTCTGACCTTGTCACAAGCCGAAGACCTCAATCCAATTGGCACGCAGCACACGGTGACGGCGGAGTTGCGGGATGGGGACAACTACCCGATTCAAGGAAAGACGGTCGTCCAGTTCATGGTGTTCGGCATGAATCCTGCGTGTGGCTGTGTGACGACCGGCAGCGATGGTAAGGCCACGTTCTCTTACACGGGCACCAACGTTGGCACTGACACGATCACGGCCCAGGTGAGCTATGTGCGTCTCGGCGCGCTGCGTTGGGAGTACGGTCCGGGCAACCAGGGTCTCATCAAGGCTGACCCGCACCCCGAGGATCTCGTCGAGGAACTGACGAAGAGGTGGATGGGAGCCTGGGTGCTGTCACTCCCGCTCGTGGCCTCGTCTTGGTAAGGGATTGTAGTGACCGGTAGCGGGGAGCGTGACACGGCTACTCTCTGCTATCCTCTATAGTGAGGACTCCCTGGGCGCGTCAGCGTCCAGGGAGTCCTTCCTTTGACGCCCGGACTTCAGATGATCTCATGAGGTAGTGCGAATAGGGGGACGTGCCGGAGGCGGCCATCGACGGAAGCGCCTGGCGTAGTCCCGTCTAGGAGAGCTATCATGGCTCCGGCACGGTCGACTCCCGCACCCCATTGGTCGAGCGAGCAGTATGCATTCTCTTGAACCGGCTCGTCGAGGGCAACCCTGACGGTAGAGTGTCACCCATGCCCTTCACTGCGGCAACCATGAGCCGTGGGTTCGAATTGACGGATTGTTTACCCTCTGTTAACCTTTTGTATACCTTTTTAGGGTATAATAATTGTACAGAAGGCCTTCGTAGCCTCTGCTTGTCACCACAGACCAAGCAAGTTTCTTCGCAGGCCATCCGCTCAGATTCTGGGGAGCGCATCCTTTCGTGATAGCTGTCACGTACTCTGAACCGGTGTGCGGACCAAGTTGCCGCCGACTAGAGATAGTCTAGTAGAGCTCCTCGTATTGGC
>JAKLPW010000365.1 GCA_022013675.1 Anaerolineae bacterium
CAGCCTAGAGCGGTCTGAGCTGGACGCTGTGGTCTATGTTGTAGACAATGCCTCGTCGGATGGCAGCGCCGATATGGTGCGCGCGCATTTCCCGCAAGTCCGGTTGATTGCCAGCGAAGAGAACCTGGGGTTTGCCCGGGGTAACAACCTGGCACTGCGCGACATGGGGTTTGGAGGATCGGAACAGGATGCCGCCGGTCGCCGCAATCTACAGGTCTTGCTCCTCAATCCAGATACGGTCGTCTTAGGTAAGGCCATAGAAACACTCTATCGGTTCCTACGGGCACATCCGAGGATAGGGTTGGCTGGGGCTGCGCTGGTACATTCAGATGGAGGTTTCCAACACTCGGCCTTTCGCTTTCCTTCACTGGCACAGGTCTTACTGGATTTCTTTCCGATCAACCATCGCCTGCTGGACTCGCGGCTGAATGGACGCTATCCTCGGAGGCTCTACGAGGCGGGGGATCCCTTCTCCATTGATCATCCCCTGGGCGCAGTGATGATGGTGCGCGGAGAGGTCATTGGACAGGTAGGGTTGATGGATGAAGGCTTCTTCATGTACTGCGAGGAGATCGACTGGTGCATGAGAATGAAGAGATGTGGCTGGCAGATCAATTGCGTGCCTCGGGCCAGGATAGTACACCATGTGGCACAGAGCACCAGGCAGTTTCGAGATCGAATGTTCGTAGAGCTGTGGCGCAGTCGCTATAGGCTTTTCGACAAGCACTATGGGCTTCTTCATGGTTGGATGGTGCGGCGCATTGTTCGACTGGGGTTGTGGAGAGACGCGCAGCGGGTGCGGCGCGGCGATGCAACGGTGGAGGAGCGGGGAAGTCAACTGCGAGCGTACCGTGAGGTCTGCGAGATGTAGTCTGGCGGGAGCGCTGTATCCCATGAGAAGGATATGAAACAAAGACTTAGTGTGGTGGTCCTCACCCGAAACGAGGAAGACAATATCGCCGATTGCTTGAAGAGCGTGGCCTGGGCCGACGAGTTGATCGTGCTGGACTCATTCAGCGATGATCGGACGGTGGAAGTCGCGCGGGAGAACGGGGCCAGGGTGGTTCAGCATCCCTTTGAGAATTGGGCCGTGCAGCGCGACTACGGGCTGCAGCTCCCGGAGAACGAGTGGTTGTTCTTCGTGGATGCTGATGAGCGGGGGACTCCGGAGTTGGCTCAAGAGGTGCTGCGGGTCATCCAGGAGGACTCCCCTGTGGGGTGGTGGGTTCCTCGGCGTAACTATATCTGGGGGAAGTGGATCCGGCATGCTGGATGGTCCCCGGACTATCAGCTTCGTTTGCTGAGGCGCGATAAGGCGCGCTACGATCCGACCCGCGAGGTGCACGAGGTTGTGATCCTTGATGGGGAGGAGGGATTTCTTGAGAATACGCTGACACATTATAATTACCATACCGTGACGCAGTTTCTGTCTAAGCAGGATTTCTACTCAAGCTATGAGGCTGACATTCTCTTCAAACAAGGAATTCGCCCCAGGCCCTATACGTTTCTCCTGCAGCCCATACGCGAGTTCTGGAGGCGATACGTGAAGCTGGAGGGGTACAAAGATGGGGGGCATGGCGTGTTGCTAAGTCTGCTACTGGGTTATTACACTTTTCTGACGTACCTGCGTCTGCGGAATCTCGTACGGAATGCAGATAGAGGGCAGGTAGCCTGAGTGAGCCGGGCTGCGAGCTGTCAGCTTGACGTAATTTAGGTATTATTGATATCCCTTGGTGTATTGTTCGGTGGAGGGGTAGGTGGGATCTATTCTTGAAGCGGCTGTACTGGTACTCAATCTCAACTACGAACCGCTCATCGTAGCGACGGTGAGGCGGGCGATCATAATGATAGTCACGGGAAAGGCCGAGATCGTAGAGAATGGCCGGGGGGTCATTCGCACGCCCTCGGCTGAGTATCTCTGTCCTTCGGTGATCCGTCTGGACTACCTAATCCGGCGGCCGCGTCCTCGCGTGTGTCTTGCCAGAAGGGAAGTGTTCCGGCGAGATGACTATACCTGCCAGTATTGTGGTATCAAGACGCGGAGCTTGACCGTGGATCACGTAGCCCCCAAGCATCGCGGGGGCGAATCCACCTGGGAGAATCTGGCAAGCGCGTGCTGGGCCTGCAACCGTCGAAAGGGCGGGAAGACTTTGGCAGAGTCAAACATGACATTGCTGAGGAAACCATACGAGCCTCGCCCAACGAGCAGCTACCTGTTTGGCTCACATGTGCGTGAGCACGAGGAGTGGCAGAAGTTCCTGCAAGGTTGGTGAGATTAGCTATACGAAGGTGTTGAAGGAGCCAGTCGCCAGGCTTCGGAAGTCTCTTCTCATACTTGGTGGGACTAGCTAGAGGGGTTTTGACAGAAGGGGCTATTTGCCCTAGAATAGCGATGCAAGCAAAACAGGAAAGACGTTGATCCGGAGAAGTAGTTCCTCAAGCGGGGTGCAGAGAGTCGGCGGTTGGTGGAAAACCGATACCAGCGCGGGGAATGAATGGGCCGGGGAGTTGCGTGGGCAAAAAGGGGAACCGAGTAGTCCACGACGGGCTGGCCGCCGTTAGTCGGGCCAAGGGTATTGGATTCCAAGGACAAGGAGTCTGAATCGGATCAAGGTGGCTGTGTCCACACTCTTCGGTTTCAGAGTCCGGCTATGTCGATTCCGTACCCGAGAAGAGAGAGGTCAGCTTGGCAGCACAAACATGCTGACCTAATCGGGGTGGCACCGCGGGAGGTCCCTCTCGTCCCTGAGCGCGTCAAGCGCGCAGCAGGGATTAGAGGGTCTTTTGTATTCTGTGGATAGGGAGGGGGTCTGATGACTCGAAAACGCATACTGACCGGGGATCGTCCCACAGGGAAGCTACATCTGGGACACTACGTGGGTAGCCTTCAGAATCGGGTTCGCTTGCAGGACGAGTATGAGTGCTTCTTCATCATCGCGGACTTGCATACACTGACGACGAGGCCCGAGAAAGAGAACATCGCGGGGATCAGTGAGAATGTGCGAGAGATGGTGCTGGACTATCTGGCTGTGGGTATTGATCCCGCTAAGAGCACGATCTACCTTCAGTCGGCGGTGCACGCTGTCTATGAGATGTATCTCCTTTTTGGGATGCTGGTTAACATATCTAGGGTGACTCGTCTGCCAAGCATCAAAGACATGGCCAGAGCTGCCAACATTGATGAGGAAGTGCTGCCCTTGGGTCTTGCTGGCTATCCGGTTTTGCAAGCGGCGGACATTCTAATGCCTCGGGCTCATCTGGTGCCTGTGGGCAAGGACAACGAAGCTCACGTGGAGATCACCAGAGAAATCGCGCGACGTTTCAATCGAATGTATGGCGAGGTCTTTCCCATTCCCGATGCCATGATCGGCCAGGTGCCTACCCTGGTAGGTACGGATGGCCAAGCGAAGATGAGCAAAAGCCTCGGGAATGCCATTTTCCTCTCGGATGAGCCCATAGCGGTCCGCAAGAAGGTGTTCGGGATGTACACGGACCCAAATCGAATCCGCGCTGACATACCGGGCACTGTGGAAGGTAATCCCGTCTTCATTTACCATGATGTTTTCAATTCTAACAAGGCAGAGGTCGAGGATCTGAAGACACGATACCGGCAAGGGGTGGTAGGGGATGTCGAGGTGAAGGAGAAGCTGGCACGGGCGCTCAATGATTTCCTGGCTCCATTGAGAGAGCGTCGGGAGCAGTATGCTAGCCAGACTGGACTGGTCGAGCGTGTGATCTATGAGGGGACTCTGCGAGCCAGTGACGAAGGCGAAGAGACCGTCCGGCTGATGAAGAAGGCCATGGGACTGACCGGCATATGGAATCGCATCTCTCGTAAGGCGCGCAAGGCAATCAGCAAGGAGTAGGATTGACCTGTGCTTGAATGAGGACTGAGACCAGCGCTATGAGAAGCGGGGGCCCAAGCGGGCCCCCGCTTCTCGTGTGCCCTGATGGCGTCCGAAGGGTGGCATGGCTGTCCCCAGGATTCTGGTGCTCCTGCGAAGTAGAAGGCTAGACGCAGCATTTGTAACCTATTTGTTACCTGTTGTATACCTGGTTGTAACTTTCATATGGTATAGTTGAATGGGTTGGTGGACATGTCTGAACGCCGATCGGCTGCGCTCATGTTGCCGGGGCGTGCCTACCAGTGTTCTGGCAATGGTATGACCAGCCTCTAGGCATGACGCAAGCGCTAGGGGGAGTCAAGGGGGGCATCCTCGTTACTTCGCGCTATCCTCTTCCACCCATGCAATCGAACGGTGCGGTATGACCTTGCCTAGGCTTCTGTGTTTAAGGCATCTGGTGCGGCAGTGGAGCCAGATGGTGATCTGCATCGCTGGTTCTTGAGCCAATCAAGTTGTCTCAGCCTGGGAATCGCACTGTGCCTGCTAAGACTCGACAACGTGTGGCGGATGATGGGGCCTACTGTTTTGCCCTCTCGACGAGGACGATGGATACCATGTCAGATAGGCGACAGCTCCGCTGGGCGGCTAAACCATATGCCCATATGCATCACAGCAGACTTGGCTCAGAAGGGCGGGCGAAACCCTTCTTCCGTGGATTAGACGACCCGGCGTACCCCCGGGGGCAGCGTTGGACCGTTTCTGTGTTCACTTTCTATAGGCGAGCTCGGCAGAGTGGCTATGATACGAAGGAACTAATCCTTAGCGCGGGAGTGTTTTCAGGGGCAAGTGGCCGTCTGTTCTCCGGACGTGCATGCGGGAAGAGGTGATTATGGCGACGATCATGGTGATTGACGATGATGCCAACATCCGTGCTGTGCTCAAGTATCGCTTCGAGAAGGAGCACTATACTGTCCATTTGGCCAGAAACGGGTTGGAGGCTGTGAAGGAAGTTGATGGCCAGCAGCCGGATCTCATCATCTTGGACATGCTGATGCCTGAGATGGATGGTATCGCGTTTCTGGAGCAACTGAGAGGCAATCCACGCACTGGAAGTATCCCGGTGATCGTTTTGACGACGCTGAGACGTGGCCCGCAATGGCAGAGGACACAGCACCTTGGAGTCGAGGATTGGGTTGTGAAGCCCTTCAGCCCTCGTCGATTGATGGAACGTGTGCGAGAGGTTCTCAACGGCGAGTGATCCTCTGAGGGAGGCGGGCAAGGGCTTGGCACATGCAGTGAAGTCTGAGCAGCTTCGGATCACTGCCGGATCATGGGAAGGGTGGAGACCTATGAGGCGGACTGGACTTTCGTTGGTCGTCGATACCCGGGGGTACGAGAAGATGATGTACGACTTGATCAACACTGGAACAACGAGAAGGAGAAGGAAGAGGGGCCTTTGCTGGTGCAGGTGATCCAGAAGAATGGCGTGTTTTCGACAGTATGACTAGCAAAGGGATGAGAGAGAATGGATAGCAACCCGATTCAAGGAAAGACGGTCCAGTTCACGGTGATCGGCAGAAATCCTGCATCTGGCTCTGCGACGACCGGCAGCGATGGTAGGGCCACGTTCTCTTACACGGGCACCAACGTTGGCGCTGACACGATCACGGCCCAGGTCAGCTATGTGCGTCTCAGCGCGCTGCGTTGGGAGTACGGTCCGGGCAACCAAGGCGTCATCAAGGCTGACCCGCACCCCGAAGACCTCGTCGAGGAACTGACGAAGAGGTGGCTGGGAGCCTGGGTGCTATATCTCCCGCTGGTGGCCTCGTCTTGGTAAGGGATTGGAGGAACCGGTGGCAGGGAGCGTGAGACGGCTACTCTCTGATATTGAACCGGCTCGTCGAGGGCAACCCTGACGGTAGAGTGTCACCCATGCCCTCCACTGCTGCAACCAGAAACTCTGGGTTCGAAGAAACGAATTATCTACCTTCTGTTAACCTTCTGTTAACCTTCTGTATACCTTCATCGGGTATAATAATTGTACAGAAGGCCTGCGTAGGCTCTGCCAGTTGCCACACACCAAGCAAGTTTCTTCGCAGGCCATCCGCTCAGATTCTGGGGAGCGCATCCTTTCGTGATAGCTGTCACGTACTCTGAACCGGTGTGCGGACCAAGTTGCCGCCGACTAGAGATAGTCTAGTAGAGCTCCTCGTATTGGC
>JAKLPW010000366.1 GCA_022013675.1 Anaerolineae bacterium
AGGGCTTTGCCAAGATCGACACGGTCACGACCGATATCGCAGAGGCCATGCGCGGCGCCAGGTTCGTCTTCAATCCGGTGCCCGCCTTTGCCCACGAGATCTTTGCTCGCACCTGTGCACCCCACGTGGAGGACGGCCAGACCATCGTCACCTGGGGCAAGGGTGGGGCATGCCTGATCTACGGCAAGGTCTTCCGAGACGCTGGCGTGAGGGCCGACGTCGCCCTGGGCGACACCAACACGCTCCCCTACGGGGCAACCAAGATGGAGCCCACGCTGGTGCGCATAGAGGCGCGAGTGATGGAGCTGATCGCTGCGGCCTTTCCCGGCCGCCTGATTGACCGTGTGGTCGGCGCGCTCAGGACCACCTTCCCTGACCGCTCCATCCGTCCGGCCAAGAGCGTCCTGGAATCCATGCTGGTCGACTACAACGCCATCACTCACCCGCCCCCCATGATCTGCAACGCGGCCCGCATCGAACGCGGCGAGCCAACCTTCTGCCTCTTCGACGAGACAGCCAATACCCCGGCGGTAGTCAATCTCATCAAGCTAGTAGATCGAGAGCGGATGGCGCTGGCGGAGGCGCTGGGCATCCCTGCCTACACGCTGGAGGAGGAGATCTACCATGTGGGTTGGAACCCGGCGGGGCGTGAGCAAGAGGGGGTGTTGCCGCTCTACGAGGCCATTCACACCGAGAAGCTGGAGATCTGCGAGGGGCCTTTCAAGCTAAACGCGCGCCACCTGACCGAGGACATCCCCTACGGCCTTTTCACCTATTGCGAACTCGGCCGTATGCTGGACGTGCCGACCCCGTTCAGCGACGCACTGGTGACCATCGCCTCGGGCTTGCTCGACCGCGACTTTCGGGCAGAAGGACGTTCGCTGGACAAGCTGGGCTTCGACCCGGCCTGGAGTGTGGAGAGGCTGCACGAATATTTGGAGAACGGCAAGTAGGGGCGCTGCTTGCTGCGCCTTGCCAGGGCGCGGTGCGATGCGGGGCGCTGCTTGCCGCGCCCCTACTGGCGTGCCCAGCCCTGGAGAACGGCAAAGGATACAGGAAAGGACTACCATGTGGCAAGAGTATCTCTATCCAGTGACGGTAGCCGAAGCCGTGCAAATGCTCGCAGACTATGGCGGGCGTGCGCGGGTAATTGCCGGAGGCACCGACCTGGTGCTGCAACTCAGGAGCGGCGAGCGGCAGGCATTCTGCCTGGTGGACGTTAGCCGCATCGAGAAACTGAGAGGCATCACGGAGACCGATGAGATCATCACTATCGGCGCTGCGACCACCCATGCGGAGGTAGCAGCCTCGCCATTGATTCGCAGGCGCGCCGAGGTACTGGCCCAGGCTGCCGCTGAGGTCGGGTCGCCGCAGATTCGCAACAGAGGTACGCTGGGTGGCAATGTCCTGAACGCCCAGCCGGCGGCCGACACCGCACTTGCATTGCTGGCGCTGGATGCCCAAGCCGAGGTCGTGGGTCAGGGTGGGGCCTATTGGCTGCCAATGTCAGAGATGTATGCCGGGCCGGGCGTTTCGCGTGTGGATAGCAGCACCAAGCTGGTGCGGGCATTCCGCTTCCGTGGGCTGGGATGGCAGGCGGGCTCTTCATACCGCCGCCTGGGCAAGTGCAAATCGATAGCCCTGCCCGTAATCTGCGCCGCAGCCGTGGTGCACCTGGATGGGGCAAAGTTCGTCTCGGCGGCGATATCCCTGGGGCCGGTGGCTCCACGACCGTGGCGGCCTGCTGCCGCCGAAGCCTGGCTGGCCGGCCAGCCCGCCGCCGACGAGAACATCGCCCAGGCTGCGAAGTTGGCCCAGCAGGACGCCAAGCCGCGCAGCAGCCTGCTGCGTTGCTCCAGCGACTACCGCAGAGAAATGGTGGCCGTGCTGGTCAGGGACACGTTGAGCAGCGCAGTCGCTGCTGCCCGACGCTAGATTAAGGCCGCCGGACGACCGTGGTCGTTCTATTCGGTTGAGGAGATATGATGAGCCTTCTGAACATGCGCGTGAATGGCAAGGAAGTCAGCGTCGAGGTGCTACCCTCGGCGATGCTGGCCGACGTGTTGCGTGACCAACTTGGCCTGACCGGGGTCAAAATTGGCTGTAGCGTGGGGGAGTGTGGCGCTTGCACGGTACTGATCGACGGAAGCCCTGTGGCCTCGTGCATCACTCCCGCGCTCAAGGCCCAGGGCTGCGATGTGCTCACTATCGAGGGGCTGGCTGCGCCCAATGGTGAATTGCATCCCATCCAGAAAGCCTTCCTGGCCGAGGGCGCGGTGCAATGTGGCTTCTGCACCCCCGGGATGCTCCTGGCATCAGTAGCACTCCTCGACGAGAATCCCGACCCCACTGATGCCGAGATTCGCGAGGCGCTCACCGGGCACCTCTGCCGCTGCACCGGCTACAACTCCATCATCGCTGCCGTGCAGCGAGCAGCTAAGGCCCTCCGCGATGGAACCGACATCGAGCTAGAGGCCGGAACCTCGCCGGACGTAGTGGGGCGCAACGTGGTGCGCAAGGATGGCGTGGCCAAGGTCACGGGCCGGCAGCACTACGGCGCCGACCACGAAACCGAGGGGATGCTCCACGCAGTGGCCGTCTTCACAGCTCACCCTTACGCTGAGGTGCTGGCCATCGATACTGTCCAGGCCGAGGCGATGGAGGGCGTCGTGACACTACTCACGGCCAAGGACGTGCCCGGCAACAAGACCCACGGAATCATCATCCCCGACCAGCCCGTCTTCGTGTCTCCGGGCCAGCGTGTGCTCTCTATCAGTGACGTGCTGGCGCTGGTCGTGGCCGAGTCCGAAGAGATTGCCCGGGCCGCTGCGGAGCAGGTCCGGATCGAGTACCATGAGCTGGAAGGCGTCTTTTCGCCCCATGACGCCTTAGCGCCCGGAGCGCCCATCATCCACCCCCCGCGCCCAGGCGCGGAGCCGAGCAACGTCATGTATGGGACCCACGTCGAAAAGGGCGATGCCGAGGCCGCCATGGCCCAGGCGGACATAGTCGTCGAGGGCACCTTCCACACGCCCTTCATCGAACATGCCTACCTGGAGCCTGAAGCCGGCACTGCGGACGTCGACGAAAGCGGCAGTGTCACGGTGTGGATGGCGAGCCAGGCGATCACGATCCACCGGGGAATCGTGGCTGGAATCCTGGGATTGCCCGTGGAGAAGATCAGGCTGGTGCACGTTTCGCCCGGCGGCGGATTCGGCGCACGCAATGACATGAGCCTACACCCCTACCTGGCCTTGGCAGCCTACCACACCCGGCGACCCGTCAAGATGGTGCTGACACGGGCCGAGAGTCTACGCCTGCACACCAAACGGCACTCCATGGAGCACACCGTACGGCTGGGCGCGACCAGCGAGGGCCGCTTGGTCGGCCTGACCTGCAACATCCTGGCCGATACGGGGGTCTACTCCAGTGCTGGCATCCCGGTACTCGACCAGGCAACCATCTTCGCCACCGGCCCCTACGAGATACCCAACCTGCGCATCGAGGGCCTCTCGGTGTACACCAACAACGTGGCCTGCGGAGCCATGCGTGGCTTTGGCATCCCCCAGTCGGCCTTTGCCATCGAGTCGCTAATGGATGAGGTGGCCGAGAAAACAGGCCTGAGCCCCTTCGAATTGCGCTCTCTCAACGGGCTGCGTCCCGGCAGCGCGACGGTTACCGGCCAGGTAGTGAAGGAAAGCGTCCCCTTCATCGAGACGGTGCTATTGGCCCAGGAGGCTGTGACCACTGCGTTGGCCGAGCTATCCCCTCCTGCCCAGGGTCACAGGCGCGGCGTCGGAGTGGCCAGTTCCTACAAGAACTACGGCCTCGGCCTGGGGCTACCGGAATCGACCGGAGCGGCCATAGACCTGACGCCCAACGGACGCCTCCACGTCCGTATTGGCGGGGCGGAACTGGGGCAGGGCTCCAACACGACCATCGCACAGATCGCTGCCCAGAGCCTTCGTGTGCCCTATGACCTCGTGGATGTGCTGGCCTGCGACACGGCTCACACGCCCGACGGCGGTATCACCAGCGCCTCGCGCACGACCTTCATGTCCGGCAACGCGGTCCTGGGCGCGGCAGGGTTGTTCTTGGAGAAGTTGTAGGCGGAGCTTTCGGACGAACGCTCGGTCGGGAGACCTTCGCTATCAACTCTCACGGAAGGTGCCCTTGCCGGCTTGGCTGGGCGGCTCCAGGACGAGGGCAAGACCCTGTCGGTCGAATACACCTACGACCCACCGCCTACCTTTGGCCTCGATGCCACCGATGAGGCCGAGCGTGAGAACTTCGCTGGCTTCAGCTACGCCACCCAGGCTGCCATCGTCGACGTCGACGTGGCTACTGGCGAGGTGCACGTGCAGAAGATGATCGCCGTCCACGACGTCGGGCGGACCATCAATCCCCAGGGAGCGAAAGGCCAGATCGAGGGCAGTTGTCTGATGGGTCTGGGCTACGCTTTATCCGAGGCCTTCATCCTGGACCAGGGCTATCTGGTAACGGACACCCTGGCCAAGGTGGGCATCCCGACCATCCAGGGTGCTCCGCCGGTAGAGGTCCTGCTCATTGAGGACCCCGACCCGCACGGCCCCTATGGAGCCAAAGGTATCGCCGAGGCGGCCGCCGTCCCCACGGCACCCGCCATCGTCAACGCCATTCACGATGCCATCGGCGTACGCATCCGGCAGCTCCCTGCCACACCGGATCGCGTGATCGCCGAGTTGCGCAGAGCAGGTCGGTGAATGAGGGGTCGGTGAATGAGCAGGCCGGTGAATGAATAGCTCGGTGAATGAATATCACCGTCTGAAACTGAGAAGTCCCCTCAGGGACTGGTCTGTGCACTGGGGTTTAGTGCCTGCGGGCACTTTTCAGATTCAGACGGGGCTTTCAATCCCTGGTCCGGTGAATGAATATCACCGTCTGAAACTGAGAAGTCCCCTCAGGGACTGGCCTCAGCATTGGGATTTAGTGCCTGCGGGCACTTCTCAAGTTCAGACAGGGATTTCAATCCTTGGCTTAGTCAAGTTTAACCACCAATATCACCTAAAGGAGAAAAAGAATGAGACCAGATGAGTTGAGAGGCGTCATCCCTGCCATCGCAACGCCCTTCGACGAAGATCAGAATCTCGACCTGGACGGGCTGAGTGTGCTCACGGACTTCGTGATCAGCGAAGGGGTACATGCCATCATGACCACTGGTGGGACGGGAGAGTTCCCTTCTCTCACCAGAGATGAGAGGAGACTGGTCACCGAGGCCGTGGTGGAGCAAGCTGCCGGGCGAATTCCTATCATCGCAGGCACTGCGGCCTGCGGCACCAGGGAGACGATTCAGTTGACTCAGGATGCCAAGGATGTCGGGGCAGCCGCGGCGATCATCACCGCACCCTACTACTTCCAGTTGCCTCAGGCGGCGTTGCTAGAGCACTACCAGACAATCGCTCGCTCGGTTGATCTGCCCGTCGTCCTCTACAACAACCCCCTGTACACCGGAAACAACCTCTCGCCCGCTCTGATAGCAGAACTCGCCGAGGAACCCGGCATCATCGGGCTCAAGCAAAGCAACGCTGACATGGGGCAGTTGGTCGAGGTCATCCGCCTGGTGGGTGACAAGATCAGTGTCTGCACAGGCATCGACAGCCAGTTCTATCCGGCCCTCTGTATGGGGGCCAAGGGGATCTTCTCCACTGCAGCCGTTGTCGTCCCACGCGAGATGGTGAGCATCTACGATGGCGTCAACAAGGGGGCCTACGACGAGGCCCGATCCCTGCACCTGAAGCTCCAGGAGCTGAACGGGCTCTTTGAATACGACCCGGGATACGTCGCCCCGTGCAAAGAGGCCCTGAGGCTCCTGGGCCTGCCCGGTGGGCCGGTTCGTAAGCCGCTGCCGGAGCTCACGTCTGATGAGCGCCGTCGAGTTCTGGAGGCGCTGCAGGGCCTGGGGAAGACGGTCTGACATTCATGCCGGGTAGAAGCCCAACCCCGTTGAGCGAGTCCCTGCGACGGAGATCAACGGGGGTTGGCCTGCTACCCGACGAACAGAGCAATTGTAGGGGTAAGTGAATGGGGCTTGTGTCATTGAAATACAACTGTGGCCTTACTCCCATTCACTTACCCTTTTCTTCTACCAATCATTCACGCCAGAGGGAGATAGAAAAACGTGAACGAGAATGGCGTACCTGAATCAGCGATGGTTATCACCGCCCACCCTGACGATGCCGAGTTCACCGTGGCTGGCACGGTGGCGGCATGGGCGAGGGCCGGTTGCACCGTGACCTACGTGGTGTGCACAGATGGCAACGCAGGTTCCCACGAGCCAAGCATGACGAGCGAGAAGCTGGCAAAGGTTCGCCGCGCCGAACAACGCGCTGCCTGTGCAACGTTGGGCGTGAGCGAGGTGGTATTCCTGGGCTACGATGACGGGCAGTTGCAGCCCACGCTTGATCTGAGGCGTGATCTGGTGCGTGCTATCCGTCTGCACAAGCCGGAGGCTGTGATTACCTGGAATCCGATGAGGCTCTTCGTCCGTGATGACTACATCAACCATCCCGATCATCGCGCGGCAGC
>JAKLPW010000367.1 GCA_022013675.1 Anaerolineae bacterium
GGTTGACAGGGATAATGCCCCACTCTTCACTGAGAATCAGCTTCTCGTTGCTGGGCGGCGTGAACGATGCGGGCCCCAGGTCGGGCGCGGCCGGCATAAGCGTGGGCTCGATCTGCGCCGCCGCTGCTTCTGCCGGCGTGAGCGTGGGCTTGGTTTGCAGAGCTGCCGCTTCGGCGGGTTCTGAAGACGGATCTAGCTCCCCAGGAGTCGGGGAGGAAGAGGTCTGTGCGCCTAGTGGCGACTGATCTTCCAACGGCCAGCCTCCACAGGTGACGAAGACTACGAGCAGTGCCAGCAGGACTACTACCACGGAGGCGATCAGAGCGCGCTTGCTCTTCTTCTTCGGTTCAGGCTGGGGCGCCGGGCGTGACTGAGATCGAGGCGGCCGGGCGTCACGGGAGGTTGGGATGGCTTTCGCGCTGACTAGTTCCTCTACTGACACCGGCGGCTCCCGCATGACCCAAGTGTTCCCATCCCAGTAGTGCCAGGTGCCATCATGCTTGGGTACCCAGTGGTGCCCGCGATCGTCCTGGATCGCGAGATCGTTCGCGGCCTTGCCGAAAGCTGTGTCATCAAGTCCCCCGGCACGATATTTGGCCACAAGCAGCGACATCTCGTGGGCGGCCCACGCGAAGCGCTCGGCCTCAGTGGGTCTCGGCGCCCCACATTGAGGGCAGAAGCGCTCCTGGGCGGCTAGCTCCGTTCGACAGCGAGTGCAGAGCATGGCTTGTCTCCTTTCTTTGCTGATTAGATTGTCTCGATGAGTGTCACTGTCACAGTGGTCAGCGGTCAGCTTTCAGCTATCAGCTTTCAGCGCTCAGAACCAGCGCCTGCTCTTTTAGGCCAGTGCGGCCACCCTTACCCAATAATGATAACACAAGACCCATTCTCGGTCAAGCGGGGGTCAGCGGGTAGCGATCAGCCAAGAGGCCCCCTCCCTCGCCTTGCAAAGCACGGCGCACCCTCCCCCGTGCGAAGAACACGCACAGGGGAGGGAACAAGCCCAGCACCGGCTCTTTCAGGCCGGTGCGGCCACCCTTACCCAATAATGATAACACAAGACCCATTCTCGGTCAAGGCCAGCACCGGCTCTTCCAGGCCGGTGCGGCTCCGCGTCAGGCTCGTGCCCAGCACCGGCTCTTTCAGGCCGGTGCGGTCAATGCCCAAGCCACCGCCGCTTGACACATGGGGCCACATGCGGTTACAATAGTGCCCATCATCACCAACGGCGACGCTCACCAGCGGTGAACATCACTAAGAATGAGGAGGAAAGCATGTACTCTTGCCCCGACATACCCCTGGTAGACCTGCATCGCCACATGGACGGCAGCGTCCGGGTGGAGACCATCCTGGACCTGGCCAAACAGCACAACCTGGAGCTACCAGCCTACGATCTCGAAAGCCTGCGACCTCACGTTGTGATCACGGAGAAGCTAGATAGTCTCGAGGCCAGCTTCCCCAAGTTTGCCCTGATGCAGAAAGTGCTGGTGGACTACGACGCCTGCCGGCGTATCACCATAGAAAACTTGGAGGACGCCATAAGCGAAGGGATCGACTACATCGAGCTGCGCTTCAGCCCCTTCTTCATGGGAGAGATACACGACCTGGATGTCATGGGAGTGACCTCGGCTGTCTGCGAGGCCTGGGCAGAGGCGCGTGACCGCCTGCCGGTGAAGTCGAAGCTGATCCTCATTATGTCGCGCACCTACGGCCCGGAGTCTTGCGAAGTAGAGCTCCAGGCTGCCATAGCGCACCGGGATCGAGGCGTCGTCGCCGTTGACCTGGCCGGCGTCGAATCCATGGGCCGCGGTAACGTCTTCGTGGACCATTGCCGCAGAGCCCGTGAGGCCGGCCTGCACCTGACCATCCACGCCGGTGAGTGGTCCGGTGCCCAAAGCGTGCGGCAGGCGGTCCTCGAGCTGGAGGCCGAGCGCATCGGTCACGCCATCGGTGCCGCCAACGACCCCGCCACCATGGACCTGCTCGGCGAACGGGGTGTCGGCATCGAGAGCTGTCCTACCAGCAACGTCCAGTTCAAGATGATACCCACCTTCAAGGATCATCCCCTGCCCATGTGGCTCGACCGGGGCCTGCTGGTGAGCATCAACACCGACGATCCCGGTATCAGCGGCATCGACCTGCCACACGAATACCGCATGGTGCGCGAGGAGATTGGCCTCACGGACGATCAGGTCCGCCAGGCGCAGGCCAACGGGGTTAAGACTGCCTTCCTGACGGACGAGGAGCGAGAGGCTTTGTGGGCGGCGAAGGCGTAATAAGCTATCAGCGGTTAGCTTTCAGCGGTTAGCTTTCAGCCCATATCCCAGCACCGGCCTGAAAGAGCCGGTGCTGGGAGACAACAGATCCACTCCGCCAGACCAGCACTACCGTTAACAGACGGTTTTCGACAGGATTAACAGGATTCACAAGATGTTTATCGGGTTTGTGTCCTGTCAATCCTGTAAATCCTGTCTAACGTTCAGCATCACCCCTGCTGGGTGAGCGTCTCCTGACCGAACCCTTCACCAGCGAGCCTTTGTGTGAGCCAGTTCAACCTCTGATCACGAATGGCACGAATAGACGAATCTCACGAATTCTGTATGTCTCCCCACCTGTTGAGAGTAACGTGTTTTAACACGTTTTGTGTAGCAGGCCTGGGATTCATCCCGGGCCGGTTGGTTGATTACGAATAGCACGACTGGAGAGAGTGCAGCCAGCGGCACCCCAGACGGCTACGGTCAGGAGACCTGGCCTAACAAGTGAGGCCCCGCATGGCATCGGTCAGGAGACCTCGCCGAACCTGGAGAACTAAGGAGCAACAATATGCGAACACATAGACTCACACTTTCCGTTGCACTATTACTGGCCATTGTGGGCTGCTGTCAAGTGGCTCTGGCTGAAACGAGCCAGGGACCACCCCCAGTAGCGCCATTGCCGCCTGAGTCGGCACCCGAGCGCCAGAACCCCTCGCCGGACTGGGGCGAGCCGATAACCTGGGAAGGCCTGAGTACTACCTACGATATTTACAAAGAGAATTTCGTCTACGGCGCCGATCCCTTCCTCATCACTGACATGCGGACTGAGGAAAAGTACCAGGATAAGGAGAGCTACGAGATGAGATCGTTCACCGTCTACAGGGCCTACGACGGTGAGGAGTTGCTCGACGGGCAACCGGTCGTGTTCTTCGTCCACGGCGGGGCCTGGACCGATGGGTACGAGAATTGGTATGACTTCGTATCGCAGTCGTTCACCGGCGAGAAGGGCTGGGTCACCGTTGTGATCGACTACCGTCTCACTTCCGATCAGGTCTTCATCGCGGACGAGTATTGCCCCGACCGTGCGACGTGTGATCTGCCCCCCAACATCATTTCGCGCACCAAGGCCGCCTGGTATCCCGATAACATACACGATGTCTCCGATGCTTTCCGATGGGTCCTGGACAACATCTCGGACAACGGCGGCAACGCGGATCAGATCGTCCTTTTCGGCCACTCAGCCGGAGGGCAACTGGTCTCGCTTTTTGCCACGCACCCGGACTACCAGGTGATGTTCAGGCATGCGATAAGAGGTGTGATAAGCATGAGTGGCGCCTACTCGATGAAGGACCTGAACATGCTGACCTTCGGCAGCGCCCTCGACCAGACGTTTAGAGGAGGGCACGCCGACAACGACGCCGAGCTAGACGAGGCGTCCCCTGCCACTTACGTGGTCGAGGGGATCACTTTGCCGCCCTTCTATCTTCTGCACAGTCAACAGGAACTGCCGTCCCTCTACACGCAGAAGATCGTTTTCAAGGACCGGCTGCTGTCGTTGGGTCTGCCTGTATATTTCGACTATCTCCCAGGCTATGACCACTACACGGAAATGGAAGTGATCGGGGACATATCCGAACTGCCCACGGCCCTGATCATCGATTTCATCGAGACGATCTTGAACCTGGCAAAGGAGAGGCTCTATCTCCCTATGATCATCAGGTGATTGTCAATGGCGAGTCTCTGACAGAGCACGGCTACGGTCAGGAGACCTGGCCTATCGAGGGGGCGACGGTCGGGAGACCTGGCCCATCGAGGGGGCGACGGTCGGGAGACCTGGCCCA
>JAKLPW010000032.1 GCA_022013675.1 Anaerolineae bacterium
GCGGGTTGTTTCATGATCGCTTCATCCAGTCTGTTGTAATCATTGGCGTGTGAATCGGTCAGTACCACGTGTTCTGGCAGATCAAGGGCTGGCACGTATTCAACTTGTAACTGTACGCCGGCTACGTGCCCCCTGGCTTTCACCCACGGGGCTAGCTTCAGGCTGATAGCCAGAAAGGTGGTGTCTAGCATATGCAAATTCGCGGGTATGTGGCCATTCATCCGGCCTTCTCTGTGCCGTACTCGCTTGACTAGATGCGGGATGATTCCTCCCAGAAACTCAGCCGGACGGGAGGTGTTCGAGGCAGCAAACTGACTGAAGCTTACTCCTAGCTCGTCTTGGCCCGATGCATCTGTGGCCATCAAGCCGCTCAGCGAAACTACGCCCTCACACACTGCAAAGGCTACAAAGCTCTGCCGTAAACTGGCACCACCCGAAAGACCATGGAAAAGCAATAGGCTAGCATGGCTGAAGGATCCAAAATGCTTGCGATAGTACTCTGCTCGGCATCGCGTGGCACTCAGAGCAATGACGCCTCTGAGACCCTTGAGTTCTTTGGCCAACCAACGCCGCAAGCGCCGATTCAGCGATAGTTGACTCCTGTGCACTTTATGGACTATACTTGATCTAGCGCGAGTCATGGTGAGTCCTCCTAGCATGTAAGGTGCTGGAACACTATTACCTGCTATTGTACTCCCTGACTCGCGTTTTGATCAAATTTGTCATGCTCGTTATCATTTTAATAAGACAGCATTGACACTCCGGTCTGCCCCTACAGGACCCCTCACTCACCAGTCCCTGCGGGGACTTCTCAACTTCAGACGGTGAATTCCGTTCACCGGCACTTCATTCACCGACACTCTCTCCACACCCTCTGCAGCAAGACCGCTGAACAACCGTGCGAATCCCCTTGCGCAATCACGTTTTCCGTGTATAATACGCCCATGAATGGGCCCAAGCAGGTGCGTTAAAATCATGCTTAAGGAGTCTTTCACCATGACCACACGACAATACCTTACCTGGATCTTGCTTGTCTTGCTGATCCTGCTCTCAGGCTGTGCCCTTCCCGAGTCATCAAGTCCAACAGAGCCACCCGCGCAGCCAACTGCACTACCCGCGGCAGAAGCAGATCCCACGCCAGCAGCGCCTGCTCAAGCGGCGACTGCGCCGGCAATCCCAACCCCCCTTCCTCTGGCTCAAAGCCCCACGGAGACCCCTTCGGCTTCGCCCGAGGCTGTCCCAACTTCCGCCCCTCCTCCCGGAACGGCAGCGCTGGTAGGCGGGCAGCCGATATCCTTGGCGGAATACGAAGCCCAGGTCGCTGTCGCCCAAGGTTACTATCTCCAGCAACCCGGAGTGGACGCTGAGAGCGAGGCCGGGAAGGTGGCACTGGCTCAGTTGCGTCGCCAGGTACTGGATTGGATGATTGACCAGGTACTCATAGAACAGGCCGCTATACGAGAGGGTATCATGGTTCCCGACGATCAGGTCGAGGCCGAAATTCAGAAGATGCAAGGCGAGGACGAGACCCGCTTCAACCAATGGCTGGTAGCCAATGGCCTGACGATGGAGAGCTTCAAGAAGCGTCTGCGAATTGAGATGATGGGAGCTATCCTGAGCGAGCGGGTGGCGGGCAACATCCCCACCAGCGTCGAACAAGTGCACGTCCGCCACATCTTGCTCTCAACAGAAGAGGAATGTAACGACGTCCTGGCACAACTCGAGGCCGGCAGCGACTTTGCTACCCTGGCCAAGAGCGCTTCGTTGGATCAGACCAGTGCTCCACAGGGAGGGGACCTGGGATTCTTCCCCAGGGGCCTGATGGCACCCGAGTTTGAGGAAGCCGCTTTCTCCCTCGCACCCGGGGAAGTCAGTGGCCTGATCAAGACACAATTCGGGTATCACATCCTACAAGTGATTGAGAATGACCCCAACCGCGAGGTGCCGGCGGAGATACTCCCGGCCCTTCGGCAACAGGCTTTTCAACGCTGGCTGGAGAGCGAGCGCGCCAATGCAACTATCGAATTACTGGTGGAGTGAGACAAATGCCTAAGCTGGCCATTACGGGCAAGGGAGGGGTAGGCAAGACCACCCTGGCGGCCCTACTAGCGCATCTCTACGCTCAAGAGGGACGCACGGTGCTGGCCATTGACGCCGACCCCGATGCGAATCTAGCCTCGGCCCTGGGATTCCCCGAGGAACTGGTCGAAGCCATCGTGCCTATCGCAGAGCTGCAAGATCTCATCGCTGAACGAACCGGAGCGCAGCCGGGGACCTTCGGGGGCATGTTCAAACTGAACCCCAGGGTGGATGACATCCCTGACCGTTATGCAGTGAGCCACCAGGGCGTGAAGCTGCTCACTTTGGGCACCATCGATCACGGCGGCAGTGGGTGCATCTGCCCTGAGAGTACTTTGCTTAGGGCCCTCATGCAGCATCTGGTTATCCGCCGCTCGGAAGCGATCATTATGGACATGGAAGCCGGACTCGAGCACCTGGGTCGCGCCACAGCCGGATCTATGGATGCCTTCATTGTGGTGGTGGAGCCAGGGCAGCGCAGCATTCAAACAGCCAAGTCGGTGCGGAGACTAGCTAGTGACATCGGAGTAGATCGAGTCTACGTCGTTGGTAACAAAACCCGGAGTGAAAGCGACCGCGCCTTCATCCTCGACAACCTGCCCGGAGACGAGATACTGGGATTTCTCTCCTACAGCCCGTTGGCTATCGAAGCTGACCTACAGGGAAAGGCCATCTTCGAGATGGACCCGGGGATCGTCCAGCAGGCTCGACTGATCAAGGACAAATTGGCTTTCATGGCAGAGGAGGAATAGAAGTATGGAGATCACCTGGTATGGGCACTCATGCTTCCGACTGAGATCGAGACCCGTTACCGTCGTCACGGATCCATATGGCAAGGATACCGGTTACGTATTGCCGCGAGTGCGGGCCGACGTGGTGACCATCAGCCACGATGGCCCTAACCACAACCACTATCGAGGTATATCCAGCAAACCGTACGTTGTCCACGGCCCAGGCGAGTATGAGATCAAGGGCGCTTTCATCACAGGAACTCGGACCTTCCGAGACAACAAAAAGGGGACCGAGAGGGGCTTCAATACCATATACCTGATTCAGATGGATGACTTGCGCGTTTGCCACCTGGGGGACTTGGCTCACATCCCTTCCCAAGCTCAGATAGAAACCCTGAGCGACGTAGACATACTCCTGGTTCCGGTGGGAGGCAAGCCAACTCTCAGCGCCTCGCAGGCCACAGAGATCATTAGCCTCATCGAACCCAGTATCGTCATTCCCATGCATTACAAGACTCCTCTTACCACGGTCAATCTAGACCCGGTCAACCGCTTCATCCAGGCCATGGCCATCAAGATGCCAGAGCCCCTGGAGACCCTCACAGTGCGAGCCTCGAAGACGCCATCCGAGACCCAGGTGGTGATCTTGCAGCCCAAACAGTAACGGGGATAAGGAGAGAATCAGAAATGGCCGTGGATGGGGACATCATAGCGGCAGCGGTTCTAGAGATGCTGAAGGCCATCGGAGAAGATCCAGAACGAGAAGGATTGCGCGACACTCCTCGGCGCATCTCTGAGATGTATGAGGAAATATTCTCTGGCCTAGACAAGAACCCGGTGGAGGAACTCGAGGTCACTTTCGAGGAGAATCACGAGGAAATGGTGATCCTGCGAGATATTCCCTTCTATTCCATGTGTGAGCACCATCTCCTTCCTTTCCACGGAGTGGCGCATGTAGGGTACATCCCCAGTAGCAGGGTGGTGGGCATCAGCAAGATAGCACGAACGGTAGAGATACTCGCCCGACGACCACAGCTCCAGGAACGCCTCACGAGCCAGATTGCCGACACGATCATGGAAGGCCTGAACCCTCGAGGAGTAGCGGTCGTTATCGAAGCGCAACACCTCTGCATGACCATGAGAGGCATCAAGAAACCGGGCAGCATCGTAGTTACCTCAGCCAACCGGGGGATCTTCCGCGATAGGCCAGAAACGCGCGCCGAGTTCTTCTCCTTGTTCAGAGGGAACACTCTGTAGTCTAAGAGAAAGGATAGTACGAGATGAGACAAAAAACAGGTTATCTCCTGCTTATCTTGCTGCTGATCAGCAGCAGCGTCCTGCTTGTGGGTTGCGAGGAAGCAGAGCCGACGCATCCTGCCCCAACCATCATCTCTGGAGAGCCCCCCGTGCTTCCCACCGCCGCGATTCCTACTCCGGAAAGCATTGAAGTAGGAGACCCCGAAGAGCATTTGAATGAGGGCAAGCGGCTGGCAGACTTGGGCGAGCTGGAGGAAGCAATAGCACAGTTTCAGGCCGCGCTTCAGGCCGACCCCACCCTGGTGGAAGCTCGCTTCCAGCTCGGCAATGCCTACGCCAACCTGAATCGCCTGGGGGAGGCGGAACAGCACTTCAAGATGGTGCTAGACCTGGAGCCAGAGAACTCCGATGCCTTGTCGAATCTAGGAGTGGTCTACTACCGTCAGATGAATCTCAACGCGGCCATCGAGTCCTTCCAGAAAGCCCTGAAAGTTGCTCCCGATGATGCCGCCGTCTATTACAACCTGGGCAGTGCCTATCTACAGCAGGGCAAGACCGAAGCCGCCAAGAACGAATTCGACCGGGCCTTGGCATTGGATCCCGATCTGCCCGAAACGTACTACGGACTGGCAAGCATGTACGCCCTACAAGGTGAGAAGACCAAAGCCATCGAGGCTTTCCAACGCTTCCTGGAGTTGAGCGACGACCCGGAATGGCGTGCACACGCCGAGAGGCAGTTGAAGGAACTGGGAGCCGATTGATGAGCGCTTTCAACTCGCGCGTTGTACGACTGGAAACTGCCGCCGCACTGCGCAGCGAGATGAAGAAGATCGGGTCAGATCCTCGCGGCATCGAGATCATGGTGCCTAAAGGACTATTCCTGACTATCAAAATCGAGGACGTGAAGTACGCCGCCGCCAGTATCATCAAGCAGGAAATGCTGGCCAAGGGCGGTGAAGCGGCTCTCGGCGAATGTATCTACTTCGGGGACGAGCGCAGGACGGACATGCTGCTCATGGGCACGAAGCGGCACTATCGCCGCCTGCTGGCCAAGCTGCGCATACAGCCCCTGGAGAGCCTTACAACTCTGGCTGTTGAGTTGAAAGAGGCCCTGGAGAACTACGAGGCAAGAGACCGCTCCCATCTGACGATAGGTGCAAGAGACTTCCGCTGGGGAGAACGCACCTTCGTTATGGGCATCATCAACGTGACTCCCGATTCCTTCTCCGGCGACGGGATACTGTCCTCCGGTGTTGCCGCCGGTGTCACCGACGGTGACGCCGGCGATGAAGCCACCATTGATGCCGCCGTCGCTCAGGGACTCCGCCAGGTAAAGGAAGGGGCCGACATCCTGGACGTGGGGGGCGAGTCCACCCGTCCTGGCTCTTCTCCCGTCACCGCAGAAGAGGAGCTGCGACGAGTCCTGCCGGTGATTCGTCGCCTGGCGGCGACGACCGATGTTCCTATCTCTATTGATACCTACAAGGCCTCCGTCGCCGAGGCTGCCCTGGATGCCGGGGCACATCTAGTCAACGACGTGTGGGCCCTGGGTGCCGATCCCGACATAGCTGCCCTGGTAGCAGACCGAGGCGTGCCCGTGATCCTGATGCACAACCGCAGTCGCCCGAAGGAAGCCAGCGTTGAGGCTCGTCTGGGAGGTAGATACCTGGGGGGGGAGTATCAGGATCTCATGGCCGATATCATCCGCGAGCTACGCCAGGCAGTGGAGTCTGCCCTGGAGGCCGGGATCCCTGCTAATAACATCATCGTGGACCCCGGTATCGGCTTTGGCAAGACGGTGAAACAGAACCTCCATCTTCTCAACCACCTCGACGAGTTAGAGGTGATGGGCTATCCGATTCTGCTGGGGCCTTCGCGCAAGTCATTCATTGGATACACTCTCGATCTCCCGCCGGAGGAACGTCTCGAGGGAACGGCCGCCACTGTCGCTCTGGGAATCGCCCGTGGAGCCGACATCGTGCGGGTGCACGACGTGCGAGAGATGGTGCGCGTGGCCAAGATGGCCGACGCCATGGTGCGAGACGGTTGCTAGAAGAGAGATTTCGGAAGTCTTCGACAGGGCCTCCGTTCCCTGAAGCCAATTCGGACCGTATGGTCTCCAGCACGTCTGAGGGGTACTGGAGACTTCCGAAATCTGGTCGCTCATAGAAAAAGGCTAATCAGCATGGCAATAGTCTATCTGAGCCTGGGCGGCAACATGGGAGACCGGGCAGCAAACCTCGCCCAGGCCATAGAGCAGATCGAGGCGGGCGGGGTGTCCATCACCCGCCTTTCCTCCGTATACGAGACCGAGCCGGTGGGACTGCCAGATCAGCCCTGGTTTCTGAACCTGGTCTGCGCGGGAGAAACCTCGCTGGCGCCGATAGACCTGCTCGACATGCTCCAGGCCATCGAGACGGAGATGGGACGAGTAAGAACAGTGCGTTGGGGGCCTCGTCCCATTGATGTGGACATCCTGCTGTACGGCGACCTGATTCTGGACTCACGCCGTCTGACCATCCCTCACCGGCTCATGGCAGACAGGGCCTTCGTGCTAGTGCCCCTGGTGGAGATCGCGGCAGATGCAGTGCACCCAGGGTTGAAAGCCACGGCCCGCGAGTTGCTGAGCCGCATCGAGCCTGCCAGTGGAGTGGAATATTGGGGAGGGCTTACTCAGCGATCTCTGCGTTCTCAGCGGTAAAAAAATACACTAGGAGAAACCAAGAAAAGATATGTACAAAAAGACACTACTCGACAACGGATTACGCATACTGACCGTTCCCATGCCCCAGACGCGCTCTGTGTCCGTGTTGCTATACCTGGGAGCAGGCTCACGCTACGAGACAGATCCACAGGGCGGCATTTCGCACTTCCTGGAACACATGGCCTTCAAGGGAACGTCCCGCCGTCCCACGCCACGAGACATATCCGAGGCCATCGAAGGCATCGGGGGTGTGATGAACGCCTCCACCGGCGTGGAATCAACGGGCTACTGGGTGAAAGTGGCCCAGCACAAGTTCTCCGTGGCTGCCGACGTGCTGGCCGATATGTTGAGCGACCCGCTCTTTGCAGCCAACGAGATCGAGAAAGAGCGACGCGTCATCCTGGAAGAGCTGAAGATGATCTACGACGTGCCCAGCAGTTGGGTCCAGGTGCTCTTCAGCCGGGGAATGTGGCCGGATCACCCCGTGGGCCGGGACATCGGAGGAAATGCAGAGACGGTCGCCGCGATGACACGCGATGACCTGCTGGGCTATCGAGCCAGCTACTACCATCCCTGCAACCTGGTAGTGGCGGTTGCAGGCAACATCGAGCACGATGCTGTTGTCAGTGAGATCAGTGTTAATCTGGGTGATTGGGGCACCGAGCACGCGTTGATTCCCTGTCTTCCGGTGAATTCGCAGCCCGGCGGGCCAACCCTGGTCGTGGAAACACGCCCCACGGAGCAGGCCAACCTCGCGCTGGGAGTGAGGGCCCTGTCGCGCAGAGACGAGGATCGCTACAGACTCCGCGTGCTCAACACCATCATGGGAGAAGGCATGAGTTCGCGTCTCTTCCAGGAGATTCGGGAGAAGCGGGGCCTCGCCTATGGCGTGGGATCAGGTGTCTCCGCCCTCTCCGACACCGGAGTGCTGACAGTATGGGCAGGTGTGGCACCTGACAATGCCCCCGTAGCCGTGACCGCTATCCTGGAGGAGATGGACCGCTTCCGTCAGGAACTGGTCACTGACGACGAGCTATTCCGGGCCAAGGAGTTCATCAAGGGCCGTACCCTGCTGGCCATGGAAGACACCTTCGCCAACGCAGCGTGGGTCGGTCGCCAGGAGATCCTGGATAGCGAGATCCTCGACCTGGATGAGGTCCTCGCCGAGATAGATGCCGTGCAGGCCGAGGACATTCAGAGAATCGCGACCGACCTCTTCCGGACGGATAGCCTGGTGCTGGCGGTGGTTGGGCCTAACGAAGAGAAGGATTTTGAGGGCCGGCTGGTATTGTAGACTCTTCCGCGGAGCACGCGGAGGTCGCAGAGGAGACACTAAGTACAGCGGTGCGCAAATTCGTTCCGAATTGGTCAGTATAGACATCCATTGAAAGACTTGTTTTACCCCAGCAAATTGGCCCTTTCGAAGGCAAAGCCGAAGAGTAAGCTCGGCTCGAATTTACGGATTCCTGTACTAAGACCTGAGCACCTGAGGCTGAACCCTGAGGCTAAGAGAACCAAGGACGCTGAAGCGTCCTCCCGAACCACGAGTGGACGCCTTCAGGGTCCTTTCTTCTTCGCCGGTGCGCTACGCAAACTACCAGGCCAACATCCCAACCAAAGCTCACTGCTCGAGCCGAAAACATAGGGAGACCTTCTCCCCTGCGCGTCCTCCGTGTACTCCGTACCTCCGTGGTTAGTCCCCTCCCAGCCCGCAGGGCTTTGCCCTTTCAGCCCGACGGCTTCAGCCTCGGGCACGCTTCTCACCACGGCCTCGGTCAGGAGATTATGTCAAAGGTCCCCTCCCTTGCTACGCGGAGGGAACATTTGACACAATCTGTAGTTGGTACATTTGCCCCGTACCCCAAGATGCGGGCCAGGGGGCAAATGACCCAACTGGAGACCTTCGCCTAACGGCGGTCCGAAGACCTTCGCCCAACAGAGGAGGGAGCTGCCCCGGCTCTTGCGACTAACAGATCCGCCGTCATGCATGCCTCGCATCGAGCGCCCGTAAGCTCCGATCACATAGGTTGTGAGAAGTCGGGTCCAGAATATTAGTAAACTCGTATGTAATAGGTCAAGTAACGCTGGACTTATGAGAGGTGTTGTAGTATAATAATCACTAGGCAGGGGATTCTCCCAGCCACAAAGATAGAGAAAGGAGGTAAATCCTATGAGTAATAGCAGTGCAAACCAACCAGGCAAGTTTCTCTTGGACATCAAACTCATCTTTTCAGGCGAAATGGACTGGCGGCAGATTGCGAAGTTTGTCATCATACTGTTCGTAATAATTCTAACCCTCTTATATGGAGGCAATTTGCCGCCGCTCGCGCAACTCATCAGCTAAGCTGAAGAGTTGTCGGGAAATGGGTCGAAGCCCAACAGCTTCGGCCCGCTTTCCCTCATTTTGAGTACTTGTCCGTATTGACCTCCGTGAACAGTGCTAAATGCGCTACTCCTACGGCCTCGTATACTCACATCATACCACACCTTTACCCACTTGTGAAGGACAAAATGCCAGCGCCCAGCGCCAGCCAGCGTGGTACTGGCTGATAGTATCTCAGGAGGGAGCTGCCTCGGCTCTTGCGCCTTGCAGATCCGCCGTCATGCCTGCCTTGAATCAAGCGGTCGGTAAGCTCCGATCACTTCATGTAACAATCAGAACGCGCACAATATCAAGGTCTCTTGAAAGGCTCTATTAAAGCCTTAATAATCCAGATCATCAACACAGCGGCCACAATTGGAATAATGCATATCAGTGCCATGAGATCATAGACCCCCTATTCTGGCTGGCGCACCGGCCAGCCGTTGCCGCTTCTCTCTCCATCGGCTCCAACTCTGCCGCTATAGCATCAAGCATCACTTAGCGTCATCGATATTTGGGGGGTTTTCCAGCGTCTATCGCGATCTTGATTATCGTCCAGACCATTATCACGGACGCCAGAACGATCGTGAACAATAATATCATTGGTTTTGCCTCCCTCTGCCAACCTCTCAGGAGCACTGGCCAGCTGCCTAGGACGCAAGGCACCGCCCTTGTATAGCCCACGGAATACAGCGCCGTCCTCGATGCCCACCGCCTGGAGCCAGCGGTCAACTATGGCTAGCACCCAATCAAGATCACCGTAAGGGACAAGGCGGCTCTTGTCGCCCTTGCCATGCCGGACGTGTAGTGCCAGCTCGCCCCCAAGCTTTGCCGGAGATCCCCAACGTCAAGCGCCGATGCCTCTCCCATGCGTAGGCCGGTGCACAGCATCAAGGCAATGAGCGCCGTATCTCTCAGGCCCTTGATAGTGTCTACGCCTGGAGCCTGCATCAAGGCGGACGCTTGCGCTTTGGTAAGTCGCACTTGGTCACTGTCTGGCCGATCCTGGACGGTCGGAGCCTTGACGTTGCATTGCTTAGGATCTGTGGCATTGCCCAGCCGGGTCAACACTTCGTCAACAAGCACCTTACGGTCCGCCGCCGTCGCATTCTCTGGAGCCATGCTATACAGCACCGTCCTGAGTGCGTTCTGGTCAATCTTTCGCTAGGCCCCTCGGACAGTGCCCAGGTAGGACTTCACGCTTGCCGGTTTCATGCCATGCTCCAGGAGATCGAGCGCCCATCCGCTTAGGTCTGGCATATGCCACGGCCTGGCATGTCTCTCCTGATAAGCCTGAAAGCTCAGAATCCGGCTCTTGACGTTCCGGCTCGGGTTCACAGGCATAAGCTCTACCCCGGCCGTCTCTCTGACTATGAGTTGTCCTGTCATGATCCTTTCCTCCGCACTATAGTAAGCTGGTATCTGTCCTTTGGATTTTTCGCAGCCTCGCGCGTCGCTTCCGAGGCTATCTTGCCCACTTCTTGGCCTGATAACCAGCCAATCCGCAGTAACTCAGAAGCCACGGCGTTTATGGCCGGGACATGCGAAGCCACTAGCTCACGTGTACGCACCCAAAGCCATATGACAAACGTCTGACGTTCTAGTTCGCTCCTGGTAACATGCGTTGCCAGTTGGTCCGCTGTTCTCCAATCCCCACTACTCGGGGGATATGGCGACTCCAAGTTCAGGCCGCGTCGTATCGCATCCTCAGCCGCTGTGCCAGCGAGTGAGAGGATGATGTGTCTCTCCACCTGTAGCCGGGTGCTGTCGCTTACGTCGCCCTCCTCCAAAGCGGAGAACAGCTCCTCCAGTAGTTCAATATGCGTCTGGCCAAGGTATTCGTCGTCCTTCAAGATATGCACATCCGAGAGTCCCAGCTCCAATACGTAAGCGGCCACGGCATGGGCCGCTTCATGAAACGCCGCCATTTCAGTTGACGTCAGCTCTTGCTCTGTCATGGTATCCCCTCCTGTGGCTTTCTGCGTGTTCCCGTGTTTACACGCAATAGGTATACCATACACCCAACCCACACGCACGCACGTGAGGAAGCCGCTACTCTATGCCGTCGTAGGTCGCAGGCCCAGTCTTGCGCCGCACGCGCAACACCAGTACAACCTTGATCGTCGTCATCCACTCGGTAGATAACACGCCATTTAACCAGGCGGATTCTGTAGCGCCCCGGCATGTCCTTCAACTCTTTCGCC
>JAKLPW010000368.1 GCA_022013675.1 Anaerolineae bacterium
ACCGTGATCCCCTGTGGCGTTGACCTGGACCTTTTCCGCCCCATGCCGCAGGCTGAGGCCCGCCGTCGTCTGGGGCTCGATCTGGAAGCGCGATACGTTGTGTACGCCGGGCGGAGGGGGCCTGAGAAGAGACTGGACCTCATCGAGGATGCTGTGGCCCGGTTGCAGGTCGATGACCCCTCGGTGCGGCTCCTGGTGTTGACTGAAAAGCCTCACCGCGTTGTGCCGTTCTATTTCAATGCCGCCGATGTCCTGGTGCTTGCCTCCGATTTTGAGGGTTCTCCCATGGTAATCAAGGAGGCCATGGCCTGCAACCTGCCTATCGTTTCCACCGATGTAGGAGATGTTGCCAGTCTCATCGGAGACACGGAGGGGTGCTATCTCTGTGGGCAAACGTCGGAAGACGTCGCCGCCAAGCTGCATCAGGCGTTGTCCTTCGGACAGCGGACGAACGGCAGGGACGTCGTGCGACATCTTTCTCTGGAGGCCATTGCTGGCCGCATCATTGAGGTCTATCGCGAGGTGTTGGCGTGAAATTGATGATCGTTCTGGGTGAGGGAGGACACACGAAAGAGATGCTCTCTCTGGTGGATCTGTTGGGCACGGGCTACGAGTATAGCTATCTGCTGGTCAGGGGCGACGAGCTGACGGAAGAGAAGATCAGTATCCCGGGGAGGCGTTACTACGCCCAGAGGCCCCGTGACAAGGCCCACAATCTGATCCTGGATGTGCTCAAGACGCTGCGGTGTGGCTGGGATTCCCTGGTGGCACTGCGCCGAGAGCGTCCCGATGCCGTGATAAGCTGCGGCCCGGCCGTGGGAGTGCCTCCTTGTTTGGTGGCTAAGCTGCTGGGCGTGAAGGTGATCTTCGTGGAGACCGGATCACGCGTGCGGGCTCTGTCCATGACGGGACGTATCGTCTATCGCTTCGCTGATCTCTTCATCGTCCAGTGGCCTCAACTGCAGGAGCGCTATCCCAGGGCCATCTACGCGGGGAGGTTCTGGTAATGATCTTCGTCACTGTGGGCACCACCGATTTCGACGCCTTGGTTCAGGCCATGGACTTTCTCGCTCCACAGCTCAATGAGGAGGTCGAAATCCAGATTGGGCGGGGGGGATATGAACCCCGCCATTGCTCCTGGTTCCGTTTCTCCCCTTCGCTGGAGCCCTACTATGAGCGGGCGGACGTCGTGGTGGCTCACGGGGGCCTGGGCACGATCATGGAGGTGTTGCGTCGTGGTGGGAAGCTCATTGGAGTCGCTAACCCCGATAGGTATGATCAACACCAGGAGGACCTGCTTAGCTACCTGGCCGAGGAGGGGTATCTCATCTGGTGTCGCGATTTGGCTTCTTTGCCGGACGAATTGCACCGGGTGCGCGGGATGACCTTTCAGCGGTATCGATCGCCTGAGTGTCATGTGCATGACGTGATCGCTGAGTTTCTGGGATCGGTTTGATTGGGATGCGGCGATCGGGCTAGTAGGGGTAAGTGAATTGGGCTCTGATTTGGTCGGATAAACCATGATCTGTCCACCAATTCACTTACCCTGCTGGTCCAACGTGAAAGTGTTTGTAGGGGTAAGTGAATTGGGCTCTGATTCGGTCGGATAAACCCTGATCTACCCCCCAATTCACTTACCCTGCTCCCCTCGGCGGAGAGGCGGTGATCTGGTCCAACGCGGGGCTGCGGTCAGGAGACCTGGCCCATCAGGTGCGCATCGTAGGGCCGGGGACTGCGCCCGTATCTTTTGAAAAACGGTCGCGTCGTAAAGGGCGAACTTGAGTAGCAGTAGCGCGCGAAGACCTCCGAGGTTTTGTCTCAAGAAACCTCGGAGGTCTGAAGGTCTGCATGGAAGAAAAGCCTCCGATTTGGCGATGACCAGCATTTGTATTATACTGGTCAGTTGAACGATAGGTCATTTCCCTGGAATTGACTTGACTGGAATGTGAAAGGCGGGTAAGTCGCGAATGAATCTACGTATTGCGAAAGCGTGTACGTATGTAATGCTTGCGCTGGTGTGCCTAACTCTGGTATTGGGCGGCGTCGCTCAGGCGGCCCCACCCCCTGACTGGGATGGAAGCAGGGGAACCTGGGAAGACCTGAATAGGCTGCCCTCCGGACAGTCGGGAGCCGGAGTCTATCTGAGTTGGGACGACCCTTCGCGTGGGCTGAATCCTCCCGCAATCCCTATCGTTGGTGGCCTCAAGTCGTTTTCTTGGAGCATTCTGGAACCGGGCTACGATGATGGCTACGACTGGACGGAGGTGGACGCCTTCATTACTGAAGAGGCGGCCGGGGGCAAGAAAGCGGCCATCTCCTTCGCCGTCTACAACGGACGCCCGTGGTCTGGTCAGGATCCGGCCCTGTACGGCATCCGTATCCCTTCCTGGGTCTGGGGACGTGATTCCGGTGCGAGGCTTTACAACACCTACACCAACGACGGCTGGTACGTTCTCAACTACCTCAACGAGACCTATCTGACCGAGTATGAGGAGTTCGTCAATGCTTTTGCTCAGCACCTGGTTGACAATCCTACTCTGGCGGCCAACGTACCTTGGGTCAACATCACGACTGGCTTATTGACTGAGACCCAGCCGGCTGCTAACGATGGCGTCAACGATGGCGACAATTACTACTACCACAATATCGCCAATTGGACATCGGAGGAATGGGTGGGCTACGTGAACCGCGTGACGGACTTCTATCATAGTGCCTTCTCTAGCCGAGGCCTTCCAATTACCCTTCTCTTGAACATGGTTCCTCAGTTCAAGGGTGGTTATGGGGGCAAGTCGGAACGGGAGATCTGGTCCGACCACGCAGCGGAGTTGGGTGTGGGCCTACGCAACTCTGGCCTGCGGGTTGACCGTACGAGCAACTGGATTTACTCTCCGCTGGAGAAGTGGTGCGATCCTGATCCGAGTTCTGGACTATCGGCGGCCCCCATCGGTTGGGAGTTCTATTTGCATTGGACGGAAAGCGAGTCGGATCTCTACTGGACGGTACTCTGCGGCCTCGACAAGCACCCCGACCACTTCGCCTGGACCAACGATTCTCAGGGGTGGGCTCTCCAAGAGCCTACCTACCAGCCGCATTTTCGCCTGGCGAACAAGTACTCCGGCGTGACCCGCGATACCACACCCAGTGTTTGGGTCGTCCTCCGCGAGCGCTACAGTGTCTGGGGCGGCGAGATCGGCAATCACAACTTCTGGCTCTGGCAGGACGATTCAGTGCCTGGGGGAGTGACAGTGCCTGCCACGAATGTGCAGAGCTTCTATTATTCGTATACGGGACTGACCTATTATCCCACCGAGTACGATTCGCGCATCGACCCGGATCCAGGCAATCGGGCGAGGGAAGGTCGCTACTGCCGGCGCACCGATCAGGGCACCGGCAATCGCTACATGTATTTCAACATAGATGACCGCTATAAGCCGGGAGAGACCGAGGCGACTTTCACCGTTACCTACTTCGACAAGGGCACCGATCAGTGGCGTCTGGAGTACGATGCCATCAGCAATGCCTACAAAGTGGCTGCAACTATCACCAAGAGCAACACCAATACCTGGGTGACCACGTCTCCCATCACGGTCTACGACGCGCGACTGAACAACAACCAGAGCGGGGGAGCCTACGGAGGAGTGGACTTCCGGATCAATTCTATGAACGATGGCGCATACGATGAGTATATCCACATAGTTCACGTGACCAAGGGGAGTGGTGGTACTCCGACGCACGACATCCCGCTGTCGGCTGAGAATGCAAATCTGATCTCTCTGCCACTAACTCCGGGGGATACCTCTCTGGAAGTGGTTTTCGAGGATATCTGGACCCAGTTCGAAAAAGCATATGCCTATAACGCCGCTACGGGGACATGGACTTCATACGAGAAAGGGGAGCCCTACGGCAACGATCTGACGAGCGTTAATGAGGAGATGGGACTGTGGGTGTATGTCAATTCCGGCTGTACCCTCCAGGCCAGCGGTTCGGAGCCCTCTAGCACCGCCATTCCTTTGTACTCTAGCAATGCCAACCTGGTGAGTTGGCCCAGTCTCGATACGCGCTCCGTCGAATCAGCCCTGTCGGGCATCTGGGGACAGTTTGAGAAGGCCTATGCCTACAATGCGGCCACTGGCACGTGGACTTCGTACGAGAAGGGCGAGCCTTACGGCAACGACCTGACCCAGTTTGAGCCCGGGAGGGGTTATTGGATATACGTGAATGCGAACTGCACCTGGACTATTAGCAACTGACACTAGATCTTTCGCTCGCTGTCCCGGCGCATAACATACTGCATACTGTAGGAGACAAGGCTTATGAGAAGCACGAGACGGATACAGATACTGGCCACTTTGACGATGTTGGTGATTGTGTTGGTCATTGCCCCACTAAGTGCTCAAGCTATCCCGCTGACGGCATGCAAGTTTCGTGGAACTGTGCGCCTTAATGGCGAGTTTGTTTCGGATGGGACTAAGGTATCCTTCTGGTCTGACGATTGGGGTACCATGTGGGCCGAGGTAGATAGTTTCACTCACGAGGGTGAGTCAGTCTACTACATCCAGCTAGGTGGGGACGATCCTGTGACGCCTGAGAAGGAAGGACCTGTCCAAGATGAGTGGGTGCGGTTCAAGGTTGACGGCTACGATACTGGGCAGAGGCGCCAATGGAGAACAGCAGAAACGGTCGTGGAGGATCTCACGGCCACGGGTCCTACGCCGACACCCTCCCACACGCCGACGGAGGGACCCACGGCGACTAATACCGTCACGCCATCGAATACTCCTACGGTGACCGAGACGTCGGAGGTGACTCCGACCTATACACCGACACAGGGTCCTCCCATCACGAAGGTTTTCCGGCAGGGGCTGTTGCCTACCACCGATTACGACGGCGCCCAGGACTGTTACATCTACGATGGTGAGCCCAACGATCCGCACGACGCGATGGGCCTCTGGATTCACACCCATCTCACACAGAAGCCGATCATCAAGTTCAATCTGGCAGGGGAGATTCCGGTCGGTAGCACCGTGCAGTCGGCGGTCCTGGAACTCAGGACCAGCACACGCAACTATGCCTACGACATGTACGTACCGGCCTACAAGGTCTTGAAGAGTTGGGAGGAGACGGAGGCCACCTGGTATAACCCCACTCTTTCTGGTGTGTGGGACATGCCGGGAGCGGAGGGGTACGGCGATCGCTCCCATAATCCGGTCTTCACGGCTACCGTGGATGATGTGGAGGAGTGGGTACAATGGACTCTGACGGATGTTGTGCAGGACTGGGTCAGCGATCCCAGCAGCAACCACGGCGTGATTTTAATAGGCAACGTGGTCACAAATACGGTGCGCTATACCTTCTACGATTCCGAGGTAGGGGCTGTTTCTTTGAGGCCCAAGCTCTCGGTGACCTATTTCGAGGCGCCTCCCACGCCCACGCCGACGCTGACGGCTACGGAGACGCTGACCCCTACACCCAGCCCCACGCTGGAGCATACCTACACGCCTACGCCTACCCACACACCTACACCTACCCACACACCCACGGTCACTCCCACGCCTACCCAGACACCGAGCACGGGCCGGATATTTGGGGTGGTGTATGAGGATCTGGATTTGGATGGCGAGCTGATCCTCGGTGAGCCGGGACTAGCTGGCGCTGAGGTGGAACTTCGTAGTGCGGCCAATCAGTTGCTGGATTCCAGGACGACGGGGGGCGGTGGAACTTATATTTTCGACGCCCTCTATACGGGCACATACCGGGTTGAGGTGCTGTTCCCCATTGGCTACACGGCAGTGATGCCTGATCCGCCCAGTGTCGCTGTCGCTGTGGGGCCAGGCACCGAGCGGCAAATCAACTTCGGTGCGCTGGAACAAGCCCACGGCGTAAGCCTGCCACTGGTATTGAAGGGCCACTGGTCCGGCAGCTACTAGCACTGATCCTGAATTCTGTGATCCGTTGTTCTGGGGATTGAGAAAGGGCTGGCACATTTAGGAGCCTGCAGTGTGGAAGAAACCAGGGCCAAGTGGCGTGCAGGGATGCACGCGTTCCGGTAGTCGCATTTGGGAGCCCGCAGTGTGGAAGAAACCAGGTTATTCCACCTTTGACAGGGATCACTGCGCAACAGGACCACCGCTTGCGGCGGGATGTTTGCGCCGATGAGAGGTAAAAAACTGGTTTCTTTGCCCTTGTGAGGTGAAGGCGGTTGTCCTGGGGGAATGGGGGCCCATCAGCCAGCCCCTTATGGACGGAGTGCGATGTGGTCTTCGACGGTGCCGTAGGTAACTTTGGAAGGAGCGGCAAATGAGGTTCTATCGTGTCTTGGGGTTCTCGCTCTGTCTGGCTATCCTCACTCTGTGTGCCCTGACCATGGGGGTCTGCGCTTCCGAGGTCGTGGAGAGTGAGATTGCGGTGGGGTCCGCCATCACAGGTGTGACCGTGACCAACATCCGTTCGGATGGGTTTGCCGTTTACTGGCACACGGATGTGCCTTCGGATGGTCAGGTGATCCTGGTTTCTAATGGGGTCTTACTCTCAAAGTGGGACGTCAGGGGGAACGACTGCCGCGACTACGTCCACTTCGTAGAGGCGGATGGTCTGCAATCGGGCAAGGAGTACGTGTTCCGTGTAGTGAGCGACGGCCGGGCGGATGACAATGGCGGTCAGGGCTACCGGGTCACTACCCTTGCGCCTCGTCCCCAGACGGCCTCTCTGGCTGTTTCCTCGGGCACGCCATTCAGTTCCCAACACACCTGGATTGACGCTGAGTCCCCCGACGCTAACAGAAAGGACTCCACCTACCTGGCCATCAAGAACGGTGGTTCCAAGCGACCTCTCCTCTACTTCGATCTTTCCGGCATCCCCACCAGAGCAGAGGTTACCGATGCCACCCTGTACATGCGAACCGACGATTACTGGAAGAGCGATTGGAGCCTGATAGCGAGCATATATGCGGTTCGCAGTACCTGGACCATTACTGATGTGACCTGGAACATGCGTACCGCGACCTATTTCTGGGGAGCATCGGGCTGCGACATGGTCGGTGTGGACCGTGATGGCACCGCTGCTGGCTCTACTGTAATTGATGGTCGAAACAAGAATTTCTATTGGCAGATTCCGGCGGACCTGGTTCAGGACTGGATCTCCCATCCTGAACATAATCAGGGCATGATCTTGGTCGGTGAGGGGAACAACTCAGAGTATCGCTTCTATGCCCGGGGGTACCCGGCCCACTTGCCGAAATTGACGATAGAATACACTGTGCCTCCCGCGACCAATACTCCCACCACCCCTCCGACGCCGACGCTGACGAGGACCCCGACAGAGACCCCAACGCCGCTCTATACGGCCACGCCTACGAACACGCCCGGGCCTAGCTCCACCCCGACCAACACTCTCACACCCACATTGAGTCCCACTCCCACCTTAAGTCCCACACCGCAGAGAGGGAACATATTTGGAACTGTCTGGAACGATCAGGATGGTGACGGAGTGATGGATCGCGGCGAGCCCCCCCTTCCGGGAGCTATCATCACTCTCTTTGATCGTTTTCGGCAGTATGCAGGCTCGGACGTTACTCTCGTGGATGGCCAGTATAGTTTCAGTAACCTGGATTTGGGATACTATCTCGTAAAGGAAGCGAACCCCCCTGGCTATGTCTCCAGCACCAGGGATCAACTGTGGGCTTATTGCGTCGATGGCCTATCGGTGGAGGTGAACTTCGGCGACTGTTTGTTGTCTACACCCAGCCCGACCGCGACCTGGACGCCAGTTCCCACGCCTACCAAGACTCATACGCCTGGGACTCCCACGGCTACCTCTTCGCCCGGGCCCTCTCCTACGCCTACCCATACCAGTGCGCCCACGTCTACGCCCAGCCCGTCGCCTACCGTTACTGGCACTCCTCCCACGCCTACGCCCACTCCGGTATTCGATTTGAGCCAGGCCGTTAATATCGCCTGTGGCGAGACATACTCCGGTACCACTGAGGGGAAATCTAGTCGTGTGGAGCATTATAACTGTGTGAATCCGGGCTGGATCTTCAATGGGCCCGAGGTGGTTCATATCCTGACTGCCCACACGACCATGGACATCCACGCGCGCCTGAGCCTGGCTGCTATGGATTTGGATGTTTTCATTTTGAGTGCACCGGATCCGAATGCCTGTGTGGCCTACAATAACTACTATGCCATCTATGCCGGAGCACCGCCAGGGACTTACTACATCGTCGTGGACGGGTTCGGCGGAGAGCAGGGCAGCTATACTCTAGAGGTCTCTTGTCCTGGTGCGCCTACTCTGACGCCTACGTCCACGGCTACTCCCGATCCGTCTGCCGTTCCGGGGCCAATGTACTTTCCTCTGACCATGAAACCCCTCCCTCCCACACCGACGCCGACTCCCGCGTTCCATACTCGTCTGAATTGTGGGGGAGGGTGGTTCACTGACCATCTTGGTCGAGTCTGGCCGCCCGACCGAAAGTACACCCCAGGAGGGTACGGTTACGATCCTGTCAATACAGGGGCCGCCTTCAGCACTGACCACGAGATCGCTGACACTGAGGACGATCCGCTCTATCAGACGGAGCGCGCCGGAGGTGAGTATCGCTTCGATTTGCCCAACGGAACATATGAGGTCACTCTGCTCTTCACGGAGTTCGTGCAGTACCTGTTCGAGGGCGATCGCGTTTTCGACGTGTTGCTGGAGGGACAGACGAAGCTCCAGTACTTCGATATCTACGCCGAGGCTGGCGGACGCTACATCGCATTACCCAAGGTTCTCACCGTGCACGTGGGGGATGGGCAGTTGAACCTGACCTACGTCCATCGTACGAAGGACACGCATGGAACCTGGGGCAAGCTGGACGCCATTGAGGTGAAGGGGATCGGTCCATAAGCGCGGTTGTACCGATTGCGTAGGAGCGAACCGGTGTATTTGCCCGCCCGGTGTGAGCGTGCCCGGATGTTCGCCCGCCCGGTGTGTGCATGCCCGGATGTTGGCCCGCATGGGTTGGCCAAAGGACACGGGCAGACACTTCCTCGGCTCTAGCGGGATCTGGCGATCCCAATTGAGCTCTCTCATGTTGGGTGAGGTCTCCCGACCGAGCCCTCTTGCGCGCCAGCCGGCGGCGGTCAGGAGACCTTGGCTAACGCCGGACTCGCCGACGCTCAACGCGCCATGATAGGCAGAAAGATCGACCATCTGGTAGGCGTGAGTGTTGGTGTCTCTGTCGGTGCGACTGTCTCAGTAGGCGTAGTGGTAGGGGTAAACATCACAGTAGCTGTGGAGGTTGGAGTAGACGTCGCGGTCGGCGTGTGGGTTGATGTCATGGTCGGTGTAGGAGTCATCGTCGGCGTGCTGGTCGCCGTCGGAGTTCCCGGCGTCGCTGTGTACGTGGGCGTACTAGTAGGCGTGCTGGTGGCCGTCGGAGTCCCCGGTGTCGCTGTGTACGTGGGCGTACTAGTAGCTCCTAACACCCTCAGGTTAAGCTCTGTCTTGGCCCCAGCATTGAAGGGATAGGTACTCGCCCACGGCCCACCAGGCAACGCACACTCGGCCCTGACCCCGTCCACGTAGAACTTTATCGGTGTGCCTTGTGCAACAGTGCCCTGCACCACCAGCCTGGGGTCAAAACCACCTGGCCCACCATATTTGCCAACCTCAGTAGTCGTTATAGGATTGCCCTCTATACCAGTGAGCACCCCCGTGCCCCTGGCCTCCACTTGTGTACCTATGGGCGCCGGTACGCCATTCACTTCGACAGTGCCATAGAAAGCATGGGGCAAAGCCGGTGCCTGCGCACGGGCCGGAATTGTCAAGAGTGCCATGAACAAGCATACACTAGTCAGCAAAGTCGCAACTGTTCTTCCCTGCATTCCCCCCCCTTACACGACGAAAAAAAGTTGATTGATCACGTACTGACTACATCACGACGAAGGCCCACTTATCCCCGCGCTTGACACCTGCCGCCGAGAATGGGACCTCATCCTCTCTAGTTGTTGAGAGACCAACTACAGGGCTGTGTAAGTCGAATCCAGTAGCCAGGACAGCACCGTCGGCCTCGTTCACCAGAAGCGGCAAAAACAGTCTGCGGCTTTGTGGAAGCACCTCCAGGTCCAGACAGGTGGTCCCGCCGCTCTCAAACGGGTACCTGTATAGCCACTGCTCAGCCTCGACGTCGTACAGTTTTGCCATCAGGCCATCAACGTAGAACTCAATGAGCTCACCGGGGGCAGCTCCCTCCTTCTCTGGCGTCCACGGGTCGTCCGCAGGTATCTTGAAGTAATTCGGGGAGTACCCATATCTTCCCAGAGCATCCACGGTCGTGTGGAACTCCAACCCTCCGACCTTTGCAGTGATCGGAGTCCCCTCGTCCAACGGTTCAGCTTCACAGGTGACAGTGCCGTAGAAGTAATGCCCGGGCTGCGGCATCGCCAGCACCGAGGCAACCTGACTCAGTACTAACAGCAGCATCAAGGCTGCTCCCAGCACTGCACGGCCGACCCTCACGTATTCCCTGTTCAAAGTAGCCCGTACTCTCATCATCAGCTTAGTCCCTCCACCAGGAATAGACCACCCTTCGTCCTTCCACGCCCGACAGTAGCTTTGAATTCAGATCGGCGGCAACGAGTCTCACCCCCTGCTTCGCACCCAGATCACAACCACCACGGCAGCCACAAAAAGCAGCCCGTAAAGCACAAAGGCAAACGAGCCGTCTCCCGACACGGGTTTGCTCTCCGGCGTTGGACTGGCGACTGCGGCCTGATGGTAGGCCGTGGGTTCCGGCGTCAGCGTTAGTGCCACCGTCGATGTGGGCTCTGAGGTTGGTTCACTCGTCGCCATGGCCATCACCGCCGATGTAGGCTCTGAGGTCGGTTCGCTGGTCGGCGTCACCACCTCCGTCGCTGTGGGCTCTAAGGTTGGCTCTCTGGTCGGCGTTAGTACCACCGTCGCTGTGGGCTCTAAGGTTGGCTCTCTGGTCGGCGTTAGTGCCACCGTCGCTGTGGGCTCTAAGGTTGGCTCTCTGGTCGGCGTTAGTGCCGATTCCACCCTGAGGTTGAGCTCCGTGATACCGCCAGACTTGAAGGGATAGCTGTCCAGCCACTGTCCCCCTGGCTCAGCACACTGAGCCCTGATCCCATTCACGTAGAACTCTGTGGGGGTGCCGTCCTCAATAGTGCCCTGCACTACCAGCCTGGGGTCAAAACCTCCTGGTCCACCGTATCTGCCAGCCTCAGTGACTGTAATGGGATTGCCCTCTATACCAGTGCGCACGCCCGTGCCCCTTGCCTCCACTTGAGTACCTACAGGCGCCGGCTCACCATTTACTTGCACAACACCATAGAAAGCGTGGGGTATACTCGGCACTTGTGCATGAGCCTGGTAAGCGAAGAGCGTCATCAAAAGACACAGACCAGCCAGTAACATTCCCTTGGTCGGCCTTTTCATACCGCAGAGTACCTCCAAAGTCAGGGCAGAGGGCTCGTCAAGAGCCCCCTGCCCCTATGTTTTGTCATGCTCATTCCGCGAAGGTTCGATGAAGCGATTTCTGAAGACATGAACCGTCGTGGTGTAACAGAGAGCCCTTTTCCTCTGCCACTTGCCCTCAGCGGCAGGACTCTACCAAGGCACGTCCCCTTGATGGGATCGAACCGCAGAGGGGGCAAGGCCATCATCAATCTGATTCACTGACGACACATGGCCTCCGAACATCAACGGAAGGAACATACGCACGCACTTGGTGCTGAACACGCCCCCCGCCGGTACGACAGAACCACCCTCCACGCCATCTCCACTCGGAACAGTCAATACGTATTCCTGGCACACCTGAAGGTCCTCCAACGTCAACAGGGCTGCGGTTCCTGCCTCGTTCCAAACCACTGTGAGTGTCACATCGGGACTCACCGAGAACACGACGGTGTCGGTGATCATTGGAGCGGTGAACATACACACAGTCTCCGCGTACATGCCCACATCTTGCTGGCCGCATATGTCACACGTTACACGGATTTCCCCCGGATACAGTGTGGGCGTAGGCGTCAGCGTCTCGGTCGGTGTCTCGGTCGGTGTCTCGGTCGGTCCCTCGGTCGGTGTCAGCGTGGCGGTCGGCGTAGGTAGCCGGACGTCGTAGAAACGCACTGGCCCTACTAAGCCGATGGGAGGATTGTCGAATTCCACGCGATCATCATCCACAACCGCGCCGTTGAAACCTGGGGCCACCTCGGCCCTGGTTGAAGTATAGCCTGCGGGGTTCGTCTCCACCACGGCGTATACGCCGGCTGTCGGCGGAGCCCAGAGTCCGAAGTGGCCCGTGTCGGACGTCACGGTGGACTTGATCTCCAACCACTCCCCACCGGTCCAGCGATACAGCTTGACGGTGACGCCTTCGATGCCGTCCCCGGTATCGTCGTCGTACACATGCCCATGGAACACGTAGGCCTCACCGGGGATCAGCGTCTTCGTCGGCGTGCTCGTCGGCGTGCTCGTCGGCGTGATGGTCGGTGTGTTCGTCGGCGTGCCCGTCGGCGTGATGGTCGGCGTATTCGTCGGCGTGCTCGTCGGCGTGCTCGTCGGCGTGGGGATAACCAGGTTCAGGTTAGTAGTGCCGCCGGACTCCCACGGGTAAGTATCTACATTTGTGGCCTTGATGGCGCCGACGTAGAACTCGATCAAGTCCCCGGCCTCTGCGCCGTCTTTTCCTGGCGCATCAGGGTCATCCCCCGCAACCCTCAAGGTATCAGGGCTGTAGCCATACTGCCCACTAGCATTCACCGTCGCGTAGTACTGCAGGCTCGTGCCGACCACCCTGGCCGTGATCACGGTGCCCGCGCCCGCGCCTGAGACGTTGCCGTAGAAGTAGTGTCCTGGCTGCGGGACAGCCAATGCCGGAGCGGGACCCAGAAGGCCAAGAAGCAACACCAGGGCCAGAACCCCGCCTGCCGCCCGCAGGGTCTTCGCGCCTTTCAAACTAATCCATACTTTCATTATCACGTCATCTCCTTCCCTGGGGATAAGGCATCCCCTCCGCATGCCCACTGGTCCGCAGCCCATATCTGCCACCGGACTGCGGCAAGATCAGGAGCGGGAGTGGAAACGAAACCCATCTCAACACTGGCAGGAGCCACTGGGGCTCCTGCCAGTTTGCTCGTAACTTCTTCTCTGTGCAACGCTATCCGTCGTTACGGATAGATGGTACCACCGGCGTTCAGCGCCATCCAGTAGCCAAACCCTCGCTTCATCGCGGGGTTGCCCGTCACAGCCTGGTACGCGCTACCCTCGAAGTAGTACATCGCCTGAACGTTCG
>JAKLPW010000369.1 GCA_022013675.1 Anaerolineae bacterium
AAGGGGCTAAGCTACGGGTTCGTCCCCCGGGCCTAGGGTATGGGTTCGGCCCCCGTGGTATTGCCAAATCCCCGTCACAGGGGCAGAATGCCTGTCCTGAGCGCGCTGAAGGGATGGGATTTGGCAATCCCTGGCGAGCGGACAACGTTTGAGCCGCGCTGACTGGGACAGTTCAGCCTTATCAATCCCCCTTAGCAGGGAAGTCCACCTCGGTCCCAAACTGCCGTAGGACAGCTATCAGCTCTCCTGCCGTCGGAACCTTCGTACCACTCCCCATCTTCTGCACTTTGGCCGCACCCATGGCGTTGGCTAAAACAGCCGTCTGGCTCAACGAGTAGTGATGTAGATAACCATAGACGAAAGCCGCATCGAATGAATCTCCCGCAGCGGCGGTATCACGCACCGGGACGGGAAAGCCTGGGGTCTCGATTATCTGGTCGGCCGTAGCCACCAGGCAGCCTCGCTCCCCCCTCTTCAGTACTACTAACTCGGGCCCCATCTTCAGAAGGAAGTGTACGACATCCTCTCCACAAAGACCGTCACCCATCCGGCAAGCTTCGTCCTCGGTGAGGAGCAAGACGCGGCTTCTTCGTACCGAATCTCGCCAAACATCCTCCGGCATCTGAGCCACCAGGGGACCAGGATCGAAGAAGACCGGAACCCCTTGCTGATGTGCCTCCTGCACGGCTTCACGGGTGAACTGAGCCAATTGCTCTTCCAACAGCGCATAGCCATAAGTAAAAAGAGCGTCGCTCCGTCTGATCTCCTGGCGACAATCCGCTGTCAGGGATACAGTGGTTCCATGGCCAGCTACACCGAGAAAGACATGCTCTCCTGTATCATCCGTGAGCACCAGCACCGTGGTGCTGGTGGACCCGGGGGGTTGAGCGACGGCACGGACATCAACTCCCTCATCCCGCAGGATACCTATCACCTGCCGGCCATACAGATCATCACCCAGGCATCCCATGGCCTGCATCCTCATTCCCAGTCGGGCTCCGGCAATCAAGAAACTGCCTGCGCCCCCGGGTTCGAGACGCAGGCTATGCGCGATCTGGTGCTCATTGGCGCGTGCCGGTAACTCTGGAATCTCCACGATCAGATCCGCGACCAGATCGCCGACGGAGATAACGGTATATGGATTACCCATGTTGTCTGAGGATCCTTAGTTCTCTACATCCAGTACGTTCATCAAGCTCCCGACCAAAGGAGAAGTCCTCCAGCTCCACGATGACAATTTCGGCGGTCGTGAACCTGGCCAACTCTTCCTTCAGGTCCTGGCCAGGTAGCAACCTGATAGCATGTAGCCTCATCCGAGTCGATTCCCCGCTGTCATGTTCTTCAGAGCAATTTTCTCCAGGCCTCGAGCCACTCCCTCGAAATCCAGATTTGGATTAGCCTCCTTCAAAGTAGTAACCACCTGAGAGGAGAAAGCCTCCGCTCCCTTCCAGGCCCCCGCAATAGCACAGGCCATTGCCCCCACGGTATCAGCGTCACCGCTGAGATTGGCCGCGTAGATGGCTGCTTGAAGGGGATCACCCTCGGCCATAACCAGCACGCCAAAGGCGGCGGGCACGGCCTCCGTCATAGCAAGGCTAGTTCCTATGGTATCATACAAGTCCCTCAGTCGCTTGCGAACGGGTTTATTAGAGCTGGCCACTTCGGCGGCCTGCGCGATGCGCCATGATATGGACGCACCCATCCACCTCTCTCCATGACGGCGTCCTTCAACGGCGGCGTCCTGACCAGCCACCACGATCTCTTCCAGCGTGGCTCCATTGGTCAGAGCTTGAGCAACAGCTCCTGCCACCGCCGCTGCTCCAGAAGCGGCCACATCGGTGTTGTGGGTAGGGATACAGGAAAGCGCTGCGTCACGAACAGCCCACTCAGGGTCACCCGGATGGATCAACCCCACAGGGGAAACGCGCATCGCTGCGCCATTGGTGTCCCCGTGCAGTCCAGACTCGTGTGGTGAAACGCCCCGCCGCAAAGCCTGAACCGCCCGTGTCGTGCTAGGGCCTACAAAGGGAGAGGTGTCTCCTCCCACTGCCTCGTACCAGTTCAGGACAGCCTCGGCTACCCCCTCGATGGTAACCCCACCCCACGCGATGATCGAGTCGGCCAGTGCGAAAGCCTGCTCTGTATCATCAGTTACCTGACCGGGTTGCAGCCCGCCATGAACGGGATGATCCTCGGGACCGGGATAGAAGCGATCCACCCAGCCACCGTACTTCTCCCAGGTATCCTCTGGAGAGAGATAGGCGGGCATTCCCCATGCATCACCCAGTGCCTGTCCCAGCAAGCCGCCAAGGATGTGATCGTACAGGTTGAAAGACATCTAGGCCTCCGCTTCTGCCATCTGGGCTTCGAATCTCTCCTGGAAACGACGGGCGCGCTCAACAGCCGCCGCCCGAGCCCGTGCGGCATAAATAGCCAGGGCCAAGACGGTCGCCCCATAGGGAATCATCTGCACAATTTGAGGAGGAATGGCCAGCGACCCAAGCTGATTCGACAAGGAATCGGTGAACCCGAAGAAGAGCGCGGCAAGCGTCACTCCCAACGGACTTCGGTTCCCCAGCTCAACGGCTGCCAGGGCAATGAAACCCCGCCCGGCAGTCATATCGCGCTGGAACAGGGTAAGATAGCCCATGGCAAGATTCACTCCCCCCAGACCGCTGACGAGTCCGCTCAACATGAGAGCGACGTAGCGCACCCGCCTGACGTTGATTCCCACCGAAGCGGCGGCCTCGGCGTTTTCTCCCACCGCTCTCAGGTGTATGCCAAGCGACGTCTTGTAGAGGAAAACCCACGTCAGGAACGCAAGTAGAAATGCTACATACGTAAGAACATTGTGCCCGCTCAGGACCGGTCCCAGGAAGGGTACGGAATCCAGCAGAGGGATAGTGACTCGTGGAAGGGCCAAGCTGGCCAGCTTGCTGGAATTGCCCTTGTCGTGGGTAAGGATATAAAGCAGGAAGATGGTCCCACCAGAGGCCAGGATGTTCAGGGCCAATCCGGCAAGAATGATGTCAGCTTTCAGATTCAGATGGAAATACGCCAGCACGATGGACAGCACAATCGTCGCCGCCACCCCTGCCAGACAGCCCAGCCAGGCGTTCTGAGTGTAGGCACTGACCACTACCCCAACGAAGGCCGAAGTAAGCATCATTCCTTCCAAGGCTACATTGATAACCCCTGCAACCCCTGAGATCAAACCACCAATGGCGGGGAGAAGCAAAGGCGTAGCTACTCGAATCACGCTCGCCAGAAAAGTGGCGCTCAGGATACTCCTCAGAACGACATCAAACGACATCCTCGCTCACCTCCCTCTTCCGAGCAGCGCGCCGGCGCATGAAGGCCAGGAAGCTCTCTGCTGTAACCAATAAAATAATTATGGCCTGAATCACGAGTACCAGCTCGCGAGTCACGTCACTGGTGCGCTCCATTACGTCCGCACCGGCTCTCAGGTACCCATAGAAGAGCGCGGCCACGGGCACCGCCAGGGGGTTGTTGCGAGCCAGAAGCGAAACAACGATCCCTTCGAATCCCATCCCCATGGAGATGTTCATGATGAGCTTTTTGTGAATGCCCATCGCCATTTCCGCTCCCGCCAAACCGGCCAGAATGCCGCTCACAGCCATTGAGAGAACGATGGTTCTCTTGGTGTTGATACCACCATAGCGGGCAAAGTCGATGTTGACGCCGGTCGTACGCAGAGCATAGCCGAAAGGCGTACGATACATCAGCCAATAGACTGCTACCACAGCAGCAATGGCTAGATAAAGAGCGCTGGTAACTCGCGTGCGCGGTATCAGGCGGGCCAAGAGCGCCGTATCCATCAAGTAGTCGGATACTATGTAGCCCGCCGTGGGCGGCTTGAGCCAGTTGGTCAGCAATAAGTTGTAGAACTTGATGGCAATGGTGTTCAACATCAGACTGGAAACCAACTCGTTAGCATTCAGGTAAGCCTTGAGAGCACCCGGGATCAATCCCCACAGGAACCCCGCCGCGGCGGCGGCGATCATGGCCACCGCAACGTGAAAGACATGAGGAAGGGGAACGAAAAGCCCTACCAACCCTGCGGCCAGCGCCCCCATGTAGAGCTGACCTTCCACGCCCAAGCTGAACTGCTCTGCTTTGAAAACGATACAGATAGCCAGACCAACGAAAGTCAAGGTGATGCTCTCCTCGATCCAGCTTCCGAAGCGATTAATCTTCGTGAGAGGACCGAAGAGAAAGGCCTGGAACGCCTTGACCGGCTCCTCACTGACAATAACGGTAATGATGAAACCTATCAGCAAGGCGAAGAGCACCGTGCCGGTGATCCGCAACAACTCCCTAAGAGCGCCCTTTTGCTTCCAGTTCATAGATACGCCTCCATCTCCTCGGCAGTCTGTCTCTTCAGACCCAGCATATACAGGCCGAGATCCTCCTCAGTCGCCTCAGACGCTTCGGGGAAGACTCCCACGATCTCTCCATTGTACATGACCACAATGCGATCCGATAGGCTCATCACCTCCGCCAAATCAGCCGAGACCAGAAGTATCGCGGCCCCTTCCTGGCGCTCTCCTACGAGCTGCTCGTGCACGAATTCAGTGGAGCCCACGTCAATGCCTCGGGTAGGCTGAGCCGCGATCAGCAGGCGCGGCTTGGCTGATAGCTCGCGCGCTACCACCACCTTCTGTATATTGCCTCCTGACAGAGCGCTCATGGGCACCTCGGGGCTGGGAGCCAGAATACTGAAGCGCTCGATGAGTGCGCGGCCATTCTCGCGAATGACTTTCCGGTCCAGGGTGCCCCTCTTGGTGAAAGGCTGGGTGTAGTATCTGTCCACTATCAGGTTTTCTGCCAATGTGGAACTTATGCCCACCCCGTTTTTCATACGATCCTCAGGGATATGCGCTACACCTGCCTCCCGCACTGTCCGTGTGTCGCAATTGGTTATGTCCTTGCTATCAACACTAACTGAACCGCCTGAAGCCGACTGCAGACCAGTGATAACCTCCACCAACTCAGTTTGCCCATTTCCTTCCACGCCAGCCACGCCCAGTATCTCACCAGAGTGCACCTTCAGGGATACTCCCCTCAGTTTAGCATTGCCGGCCTCCGAGACGTAAGTGAGATCATCCACTTCCAGTACCACCTCGCCACGATCAACGGGAGGCTTGTCCACCACCATGAAAACCTCTCGTCCAACCATCATACGGGCAATCTGTTCTTCACTGGCATCGGCCGTGCGCAGCGTACCGATCACGCGAGATTGGCGCATCACCGTTACCCTGTCGGATACCTCTTTGACCTCCCGCAGTTTGTGCGTGATGAAGATGACCGTCTTCCCCTCTTGGGTCAACTGACGGATGGCGATGAAGAGATCCTTGATCTCTTGAGGAGTGAGAACCGCTGTTGGTTCGTCCAGGATAAGCACTTCCGCTCCTCGACGAAGCGCCTTCAGGATTTCCACCCTCTGCCGCATCCCTACGGGCACGCTATCGACCCGAGCTTCTGCATCCACCTCCAGCCCGTAGTGCTTCGCGAGCTGCTGGGTGATCTCCAGGGCTTCTTGCTCGTCTACAAACCCTCGCGAATGAGGTTCGTCGCCCAGAACGATGTTCTGCGCTATGGTGAACGAGGGAATCAGCATAAAACTTTGATGGACCATACCAATACCCAGACTAATGGCATTCAGTGGCGAACGGATTGTGACAGGGTTGCCCCGCAAGAATACCTGTCCTTCTGTGAGCGCCTCCATGCCGTACAGTAGTTTCATGAGGGTACTCTTACCCGCACCATTCTCCCCTACCAGAGCATGGATCTCGCCACTCTCCACGGAGAAATCGACTCGATCGTTGGCCAACACGCCATTGGGGTATATCTTGGTTATGCCTCGCATCTCTACAAGTGCACTCATAAGATTCTGCTCTCCTGAAGAGGATTTAGAGAGGCGCTGGGGAGTTGCCTCCCCAGCGCCTCTCAGCTCCAAGACCTACCTAGAAGGCAGTCTCGACGGTTACTTCACCGCTGAGAACCTTCGCCTCAGCCTCATCAACCTTCGCCTTCACATCGGCAGGTGTGTACTCGTCGTAGTACTTGTTACGGGCTATGCCAACACCACCCTCCGCAATACCCAAATTCTCAGCAGTTCCGTAGGGCAACTTGCCTTCGATGTGAGCCTTCAAAGCCCGGAAGAGCGAGCTGTCCACGTTCTTCATCATCGAGGTGATGATCGTGGCAGCCTGTGCAGGATCAGTCTCTTCGATGATCAGCGCCTGGTCAGAGTCAACACCAATCGCATAGCGACCCTTCTCCTTCGCAGCCTCGAAGATCCCTACTCCCGTCCCTCCAGCTACGCTGAAGACTATGTCCGCACCCTGCTCGTACATCGCCAAGGTGATCTCTTTGCCCTTCGCCGGGTCATTCCAACTCCCCGCATACTGCACGATCACTTGGGTGTCGGGGTCAATGTCCATCGCCCCCTGCTTGTACCCCAGGATGAAGTCGTTGATCACAGGGATGTCCTGACCCCCGATCACACCGATGACCTTCTCCTTGTTCATGCCAGGCAGATCAACCTGCGTCATCAAAGCGGCATACGCACCAGCCACGTACGAACCCTCGTTCTGCTTGTACAGTATCGAGTAGACGTGGTCCAGTCCGCCCTTGGAGTAATCTACCGTGGTGTCGAAGATCATGAACTTCTTGTCGGGATAGTCAGGAGCGATGTTCCCCAGATACTCGTTCATCTGCCACGTGCCGCAAATCAGGATATCGTACTCCTCGTTCGCAGCCGCGTCCTCCAGGGCAGGCTCCCACCGCGCAGGGTCGATCCCCGCCTCGATGGTCTTCAACTCGATCCCCAACTCCGCCTTCGCCTGCTCGGCACCCCGCTGAGCCGAATCGAAGAACGACTTGTCACCCAGTACACCGTTGATCAGAAGCAACACCTTCAG